>NZ_JAMOYY010000016.1:0-82005 GCF_023669475.1 Blautia sp. MB18-30
TTCTCTTATACATTCGACAAAAAATGTGATATAATCTAACGAATCGTCTTTTTGTACAGACAAACGTACAATCCAAAAAGACAAAATTAAATAAGGGAAGGATTATAGAATGTTATCTGTTATTGAATCAGTGAATGCTGCTGTAAACAATTTTATCTGGGGCGTTCCTGCGATGATCTGTATTATTGGTGTAGGTCTTTATTTAAGTATCCGCACGAATTTTCTTCAGATTCGGAAATTTCCCTATGCCATCAGGGTCACTATCGGACGTATGCTTCGGAAAAGAGAAGCTTCCGATGGAAGTCTGACACCGTTTCAGGCTGTTTGTACGGCGTTAGCTGCTACCGTGGGAACGGGAAATATTGCAGGTGTGGCAGGTGCTATTGCCATCGGAGGACCGGGAGCCGTATTCTGGATGTGGATTTCCGCACTTCTTGGAATGTGTACAAAGTTTTCAGAAGTAACACTTGCGGTACATTTCCGCGAAACCAATGCCAACGGAGATCTGGTTGGAGGACCAATGTATTACATTAAGAATGGTCTAAAAAAACACTGGCACTGGCTGGCATATCTGTTTTCCGCTTTTGGTGTGCTTACTGTTTTCGGAACCGGAAATGCAACCCAGGTTAATACCATTACAACAGCTATTGATTCTGCACTGATCAATTACAATGTGATCGCTGCAGACAATACTTCTACGGTAAACCTTGTTATGGGGATCATCCTTGCGATTCTTGTGGCAATGATCCTGCTTGGCGGAATCAAAAGGATCGGCCAGGTTACAGAAAAGCTGGTACCGTTTATGGCATTGTTTTATATTATTCTTGCTGTCGGTGTAGTTATCATCAACTGGAAAAATGTTCCGGGTGTTTTCAGCGCTATCATCAGAGGGGCATTTAATCCGGCATCTGTGACAGGCGGCGTAGTAGGAAGCTTTTTCATGAGTATGAAAAAAGGTGTTTCCAGAGGTATTTTTTCCAATGAGGCAGGTCTTGGTACCGGTTCCATCGCACATGCCTGTGCAGACACCAGAAAACCTGTAAAACAGGGATTTTTCGGGATCTTTGAGGTATTCACGGACACGATCGTGATCTGTACGCTGACAGCGCTTGTCATCCTCTGCAGCGGGGTGCCGGTTGGTTATGGCGCAGCAGCAGGAGCGGAGCTTACCATCAGCGGTTTTACCAGTACATACGGAAACTGGGTTTCCATCTTTACAGCAGTTGCCATGTGCTGCTTCGCATTTTCCACTATCATTGGATGGGGACTTTACGGAGCCAGATGTGCGGAGTTCCTTTTTAAGGAAAAAGCTATCAGACCTTTTATGGTACTGTACTCTCTGGTAGCGATCATCGGCGCAACTGTTGACCTTGGACTTCTCTGGAGTATCGCAGAGACCTTCAACGGTCTGATGGCGATCCCTAACCTGATCGCAGTATTCCTGCTTTCCGGTGTGGTTGTAAAGCTTGTGAAGGAGTACTTCGCCGGAGAAGGAAAGAACGCCTGAAGGAGTTTTTGAAAAAAAAACTTGACTATCAAAACAAACAGAGTTAGAATTGGTTTAGCTCATTAAAGAGTTAACACATAACAGAAGTAAATTCCATGAAGGGAATCAGTAAAGACAGAGGAACCGTCTTCAGAGAGCTGTGACTGGTGTGATGCAGCGTCGGAACTGCCTTGAATATCATCCCTGAGAAGGAAAGCCGAAAGTTTCAGACAAGTAAGTAGGTTTTCACGGGTGCTTCCCGTTACAGAAGTCGCGTATGCCGGTACGTTGCAGAATCGTGCTTGTTTCAATGGAGAAACAGGGTGGTTGCGGAATTTTATATCCGTCCCTGAAAGGGGACGGATTTTTTTTATCCAAAACATTTTAAACCACGCGGTAAGGATCTGAAACCGGAAAAATATACAAAAGGGGAAAGAGTATGAAAGTGTACAAAAAACTCATGAACGCACTTGCAGCAGTAGAAAAAATCGTACTGGTCATTTCCACACTGCTGATCCTTGTGCTGACTGTGGGAAATGTATTTTCCCGTAAGGTCATCCATCGCTCATGGTCTTTTACAGAAGAGCTTGTTGTAGCGGTGTTTGTTCTCATCACACTTCTGGCAGCAGCACTTGCCTGCCGTGAAAAAGGAGGACTGGTAAGTCTGACACTGGTTACGGACCGTCTTCCGAAAAAACTGGAAAAACCATCTGTGATCCTGATCACGGTCCTGAGCATTGTTTTTTCCGCAATTTTATTTAAATATGGAATGGACAAAGTTCTTACACAGCTGGCAAACGGCAAGAGAACTTTCGTATTGAACTGGCCGGAGTGGATCTTCTGGTCCTTCGTGCCGATCGGAGCAGGCTGTATGATCCTTCATTTTATTGAGTACTGCTTGGACTTCTGCCTGAAAAAAGATGATGAAAAGGAGGACAAATAAATGATCAGTGCAATCTTATTTATCTCCTTCTTTGTTTTCCTGATCCTGGGACTTCCCATTGCGATCTGCTTAGGTCTGTCATCTGTATGTGCCATCCTTTATTCCGGTACATCTCTGACGATCGTAGCTACAAATATGTACTCCGGAATCAGTAAATTCCTGCTTCTTGCTATCCCGTTCTTTGTTCTGTCCGGAAACATTATGGCAAAAGCCGGTATTTCCAAACGACTGATCAACTTCGTAGATACCTGCGTAGGACATAAAAAGGGCGGTATCGCCATTGTATGTGTTATTGTAGCCTGCTTCTTCGGAGCAATCTCCGGTTCCGGTCCTGCAACGGTTGCGGCACTTGGAGCAGTTCTGATCCCGGCTATGGTTGAGCAGGGCGGTTTCTCCGCACCGTTTTCCACGGCATTGATGGCAACCTCCAGTTCCATCGCCATTGTCATACCGCCGAGTATCGCATTTGTTGTATACGCTTCCATCACAGGTGTATCTATTGCAGATATGTTTATGGCTGGTATCGTTCCGGGACTTCTGATGGGTGTTGCTCTTGTGATCATCGTTATGATCGAGGCAAAGAAACATAACATTCAGCCATCCCGTGAAAAAGCTTCCGCAAAAGAGCGCTGGGATACATTTAAAGATGCATTCTGGGGATTCCTGATGCCGGTTATCATCCTCGGAGGAATTTACGGCGGTATCTTTACACCAACTGAGGCTGCAGCCGTATCTGTTGTTTACGGTCTGTTTGTTGGTATGGTGATCTACCGTGAGGTTAAGCTCAAAGATCTGTTTGACATTCTTGTGGATTCTGCAAAGACAACCGGTGGAATCATGCTGATCGTAGCGAGTGCTTCCCTGTTCTCTTTTGTATGTACCAAGTTTGGTATTGCAAATGCGGCATCTGAGCTTCTTGCCGGCATTGCACATAATCAGTTTACCTTCCTTCTGATCGTAAACATCATTTTCCTGATCGCAGGATGCTTCATTGATGCAAACTCTGCGATGTACATTTTTGTACCGATCATGCTTCCGGTATGTAAGGCTCTGGGCTATGATGTGGTAGCATTCGGCGTTATGGCAACAGTTAACCTTGCGATCGGACAGGTAACACCTCCGGTAGGTGTAAATCTTTTCGTTGCCATCAGTATCAAGATCAAAAAAGGTCTGGAGGTTACTCTTCAGCAGATCTCCAGAGCAGTTATGCCGATGATCGCTGCATCCGTTGCAGTTCTTCTGATCATCACTTATATTCCGGCTGTTTCCACAGCTCTTCCGAAGGCTCTTGCAAAAGAGGGCTCCTATACAGGAGACCAGTCTTCTGACACAGAAAGCCAGAGTTCCAAGGATTCCGGAGACGGAAGTGATTCCTTTAATACCATCGCGGATTACAGTGATCTTGACTGGCCGGAGATGACATGGAACTTCGCATGCTCTACAACTGAAACAAGTACCTGGGCTGACGGAGGACGTAAGTTTGGTGAGCTTATGGAAAAAGCAACCGGCGGAAAAGTCAAGGTTAATATTTACGCAGCAGATCAGCTGACAAACGGAAATCAGTCCGAGGGAATCCAGGCACTGATGAACGGAGATCCGGTACAGATCTCCATGCATTCCAATCTGATCTATTCTGCATTTGACCCGAGATTCAATGTAGTATCCCTGCCGTTTATCTATGATTCCTACGATGACGCGGATGCAAAATTTGACGGTGAGGCCGGAGAAAAGCTGAAAGAGATCCTTGGTGAGTACGGACTTCATTGTATGGGAATCGCAGAGAATGGTTTCCGTGAGCTGACAAACAGCAAGCATGAAGTAAAAACAGTAGACGACATGAAGAACCTGAAGGTTCGTGTGGCCGGTTCCAACCTTCTTATGGAATGCTATAAGAGATGGGGGGCAGATGCCACAAATATGAACTGGTCTGAGACATACACAGCACTTCAGCAGAATACGGTAGAGGGTGAGGAGAACCCGTTGCCTGCGATCGACGCAGCCAGTGTACAGGAGGTACAGCCGTACTGCTCCATGTGGGATGCAATCTATGATTGTCTGTTCTTCTGTATCAACCAGGATATCTATGACAGCCTGACACCGGAACAGCAGCAGGTTGTTGATGAGGCAGGCCAGAAGGCCGTTGAGTATGAGCGTTATATCAACCGTTCCGGCGACGAGGAGATCATGAGCCGCTGGGAGAAGAGCAACGGTGTGACCTTTACAAAGAAAGAGGATATGGATATCGATTCCTTCAAGAAAGCAGTAGACGGAATCGACGACTGGTTTGTAAAGGAGCTTAAGAGTGAAGGCTATGACGATGCACAGGATCTTGTAGATCTGTTTACAGAGGATTCGGTAGATACCGTGGAGGATTACAGTGATCTGAACTGGCCTGAGACAACCTGGAACTTTGCATGCTCCACAACGGAGACAAGTACCTGGGCTGATGGAGGACGTAAGTTCGGTGAACTCATGGAAAAGGCTACCGGAGGAAAGGTCAAGGTTAACATTTACGCAGCGGATCAGCTGACAAACGGAAATCAGTCCGAGGGAATCCAGGCATTGATGAACGGAGACCCGGTACAGATCTCCATGCATTCCAATCTGATCTATTCTGCATTTGATCCACGCTTCAATGTGGTATCCCTGCCGTTCATCTATGATTCCTATGATGATGCAGATGCGAAGTTTGACGGAGAGGCCGGAGACAAGCTGAAGGAGATCCTTAACGGCTACGGACTTCACTGTATGGGTATTGCAGAGAACGGATTTCGTGAGTTGACAAACAGCAAGCATGAGGTAAAATCTGTAGATGATATGAAGAATCTGAAGGTTCGTGTAGCCGGCTCTAATCTTCTTATGGAGTGTTATAAGAGATGGGGGGCAGATGCTACAAATATGAACTGGTCCGAGACCTACACAGCACTTCAGCAGAATACGGTAGAGGGCGAGGAGAATCCGTTGCCCGCCATCGATGCAGCCAGTGTACAGGAGGTACAGCCATATTGCTCCATGTGGGATGCAATCTATGACTGCCTGTTCTTCTGCATCAACCAGGATATTTATGATGCGCTGACACCGGAGCAGCAGGCTGTTGTTGACGAGTGTGGTCAGAAAGCTGTTGAGTATGAGCGTTACATCAACCGTTCCAGTGATGATGAGATCAAAGCACGCTGGGCAGACAAAAACAGTGTGACCTTCACAGAGAAAAAGGACATGGATATCGATTCCTTTAAGAAAGCAGTAGACGGTGTAGATGACTGGTTTGTTCAGGAACTGAAAAAACAGGGCTATAATGATGGTCAGGATCTGGTAGATCTGTTTACAAAGTAATCTTCATATATGTTTATAAAAAGATAAAATAGCCGGAAAGAGGTAGTTCTGAGAGGATTTTTCAGGACCGCCTCTTTTCTTTGCGGAAAAAAGATTATATACTGATAGCAGTCCGGCATTTGTTGGGCAGGAGATTATTGAAATATGACCGGAACATAAGTAAAGCATATATTTGCATTTATTTTACTGTATGCTCCGGAGAGTTGATAAGGTAAAGGAAGAAATATGATAAAGATCGATCTGATAACCGGATTTCTCGGATCCGGAAAGACAACATTTATAAAAAAATATGCCTCCTATCTTCTGAAAAAAGGCATGAACATCGGGATCCTGGAAAATGATTTCGGGGCAGTGAATGTGGATATGATGCTGCTTCAGGATCTAATGGGAGACAACTGTGAGCTGGAGATGGTTTCCGGGGGCTGTGATGCGGACTGTCACAGACGGCGATTTAAGACAAAGCTGATCGCCATGGGAATGTGCGGTTACGACCGTGTCATCGTAGAACCATCCGGAATCTTTGATGTGGATGAGTTCTTTGACGCCCTCCATGAGGAACCGTTGGATAAATGGTATGAGATCGGAAATGTGATCGCCATTGTGGATGCGAAGCTGGCAGAGGATCTTTCTGCGGAAGCGGATTATCTGCTGGCTTCCGAGGTGGCAGATGCAGGCTATGTATTACTGAGCAGGAGCCAGGAAGCCACGGTGGAAGAGATCAGCAGCACAAAAGAGCATCTCAACCGTGCACTTGGCCAGATTCAGTGCAGGCGCCGTCTGGACAGTGAGATTCTCACCGGAAACTGGGATGATCTCACAGACACAGACCTGGAAAAGATCCTGGATTGCGGGTATGTGGCAGAGGATTACGTGAAGGAATCCTATGCGGAAGGCGGCGGATTTGATTCTCTGTTTTTTATGAACGTTCATAAAAGCGAGGAGGAACTTCATGAAACTGCAGAAAGGATCCTGAATGATCCATCTTGCGGAGATGTTTTTCGCGTAAAAGGTTTTCTCAGAAAAGAAGATGGACAGTGGCTGGAGCTGAATGCTACCCGCCATGAGATCTGCATCCGGCCGGCAAAGCTGGGACAGGAGATCATGATCGTTATTGGGGAGAAACTGAATAAAGAGGTAATTGATGGATACTGGAAATAATACTGCAGGAAAAACAGCACCGGAGAGATATGTCTCAGAGAAGGCCTTTGAAGAGCTGCCAGATACCTTTCAGAAGCTTGCAGAGCTGCTTGGAGAAGATCAGTTTGAACTGGTGGCAGTGAATGATGAGAAAGATCCGCAGGATCAGAAAGCAGCTTCAGAAAGTGCTTTTTCGGAAGCAATTGCGGAAAAGTCCGATGACAATATGTACAGAGTGGATTCTTATGTAAAAAACGGCGAAATCCGTCTTGTGTATCTTATGAATGATGCGGTAGAAAGCTTTCTTGTTTTTGGAAATGCCCGTATGACAGGTGTATACAAACCGGATTACGAGGGCGAGATCCTGGCAGATTTAAGCCGGCAGGGGAGAGAATATATCCTTGTGGTCCACCAGGATGATTCGGTGGTGACTTTGTTTTTTGAAACTCTGTCTCTGGAAAAACATCTCTACGATTACAGCCGGATCGGTCATTTCTGGGTAGAAGGGTATGAATACTTACGGCAGCTGGAATATCGGCTGGCGATCCTCCGCGACAAATATGATTATATAGGCGGGGACAGCTGCAACGCTCTGGAGGAGAAGCTTTCTGCACTGGTGGAATTTCCGCCATTGAATTACTGCTGTTATCCTGCTGTTCCGGAAAAGTATATTGTTCCCAGGGAAAATCCGTGGATTCCCTCGGAAAAGGCATTTGAGGTAATGGGAGAGATCGCAAGGCAGGCAGGAGACCGTACCTTTGTCAGGTGGCTTGAAATTTACCGGAAACTTCCGTTTAAATGGGTAGCACGGAAACTGGCAGGAATGCTTCACCGTACAAAACACATCCAGGTAACGATGTGCCTTTCTGAAAAGCTGCGGGAAGCTTCATCCGGATATGGGAATCGTTCTTTTGGAAAAGAAGCCGATGAAGAACTTAGAGTTCTTACAGAAAAAGCCAGGACAAAGCAGGCAGAGCTGAACGAGCAGGGTATGGGATCCGAAGTACTCAGGGAAGAACCGTTTACCATTGCCAGAGATTCTCTGGGATTTAAGGTTTATCTCATGAAATGGAACAAGGGAAGAAAAGACTGTACCGTTGAAATTGAAGAAATATGACGAAATATATATAGATCCGTAGAGAATATCTGTGAAGTGTTTTTGCCCGGCAGGGATTGCTTTTTTAAAAACACTGGGGTATAATCTAACGGAAAGAGTTAAGAACAGCCCTTTAATAAGAAAGGAGATTTTTAAAATGAAAGTAACACATATTACAGATATTGATAAATTTTTTGAGGTAATTGACAGCTGCAAGGGTAGAGTAGAGCTTGTAACAGGAGAGGGAGACAGACTGAACCTGAAATCCAAGCTTTCCCAGTATGTATCTCTTGCAAACATCTTTTCCGCTGGTGAGATCCCGGAGCTTGAGATCGTTGCAGCAGAGAAAGAGGATATCGACAAGCTTATGAGCTTTATGATCAACGGCTGATAGGAAGAACGATTTTCAGGGATGTGAGCTTTTCACATCCCTCTATTAATCTGAATATAAAGCAGAATAGGAATGTCTGTTTTGTAAAATGGATATAATGACAGCAGATACAGAAACAGGTATTTTTTTCTCTGTCATCATGAGCATAACAGGATACAACCAGGGGGTATAATACTTCCTGGTCAAACTACGTTAAAAGGAGTGTATACAAAATGGTTAAAATTGATATTATCTCCGGTTTCCTTGGCGCCGGAAAAACAACTCTGATCAAAAAGCTTCTGAAGGACGGATTTCAGGGTGAGCAGGTAGTTCTGATCGAGAACGAGTTCGGTGAGATCGGTATTGACGGCGGATTTCTGAAAGAGGCAGGGATCCAGATCCGTGAGATGAACTCCGGATGTATCTGCTGCTCTCTGGTAGGAGATTTCGGAACCTCTCTGAAAGAGGTTGTTACCAAATATGATCCGGACAGGATCCTGATCGAGCCGTCAGGAGTTGGTAAGCTTTCTGATGTTATCAAGGCTGTACAGGGTGTTCAGGACGAGGTTGACATTAAACTGAACAGCTATACAACTGTTGTTGATGCAAAAAAATGCAAAATGTATATGAAGAACTTCGGTGAGTTCTTTGATAATCAGATCCAGTATGCAGGTGCTATCATCATGAGCCGTACCGATATTGCAAGTGAGAAAAAGGTTCAGGAGTCCCTGGAGCTTCTCCGCAGCCTGAATAAGGATGCTGCTATCATTACAACTCCGATCGAGAATCTTGACGGTAAGAAACTGGTAGAGGTTATGGAGCATCCGGTATCCCTGGAGCAGGAGATGCTTGAGGAGGAGCATGAGCATCATCATCACCACGACGGAGAGTGTGGCTGCGGCCATGATCATGAAGAGCATGAGCATCACCATCACCACGACGGAGAGTGCGGCTGTGGCCATGATCATGAAGAGCATGAGCATCATCACCATGACGGAGAGTGCGGCTGTGGCCATGATCATGAAGAGCATGAGCATCACCATCACCACGACGGAGAGTGCGGCTGCGGCCATGATCATGAAGAGCATGAGCATCACCATCACCACGACGGAGAGTGTGGCTGTGGACATGACCACCACCATCATCATGCAGATGAGGTCTTCACAAGCTGGGGCCGTGAGACTATTAAAAAATATACACGTGAGGGACTTGAGAAGATCCTTGAGGCACTTTCCGAGTCTGATAAATACGGTATCATCCTCCGTGCAAAGGGAATGCTTCCGGCAGAAGACGGAACATGGATCTATTTTGATATGGTTCCGGAAGAAACTGAGATCCGTGAGGGTGCACCGGAATATACAGGCCGTCTGTGCGTGATCGGTTCTAAGCTTGACGAGCATGCACTGGAGGAGCTTTTCGGGATCGCATAAAGCATATGATAAAATAAATGTCCGTTTTGACGCAAAGCCAAAGCGGAATACAGATATAGATTGTTACAGAAAGGAAACAGATACTATACATTAAATCGTACAGTATCTGATAGGATGGATTTATGGAAGAGACCAGAGTACCCGTTTATCTGATCACAGGTTTTCTGGAAAGCGGCAAGACCTCTTTCCTGAGCTTTACCCTGCAGCAGGATTACTTTCAGATCGATGGAAAAACACTGCTGATCCTTTGCGAAGAGGGTGAGGAAGAATATGATGAGGAAGCACTGAAACAGTGCAATACTGTTGTGGAGAGCATTGACAGCGAGGAAGAGCTTACACCGGAACGACTTGCGGCAATGGAGATCCTGCATCAGCCGGAGCGGGTGATCATTGAGTATAATGGCATGTGGCTGGTAAGTAAATTCGAAGAAATGGAAAAACCGGAAGGCTGGGGCGTGGAGCAGCATATCACCTGTGTGGATGCAAGTACATTCCAGGTCTATATGGCGAATATGAAGTCCCTTTTTATGGACATGGTCCGCAATGCGGATATGGTTATCTTTAACCGCTGCCAGGAGAACGATCCGCTTCCTTCTTACAGAAGAAGCATCAAGGTGGTGAACCAGCGTGCGGAGATCATCTTTGAGGATGAAGAGGGTGAGCTTGGTGATCTTTTTGAGGATGAGATGCCATTTGATATTGATGCCCCGGTGATCGATATCCTTCCGGAGGATTATGGTATCTGGTTTGTGGATTCCATGGATCATCCGGACCGTTATGTCGGAAAAACCGTTCACTTTAAAGCACGTGCCCTGAAGCCGCGTGGAATGGGAAGCAAATTCTTTGTTCCCGGAAGAACAGCCATGACATGCTGTGCAGATGATACCACATTCCTTGGTTACATCTGCAAGAGCGCTTTTGCTCCGAAGATCGCAGAAGGCCAGTGGGTGGATGTTACTGCGAAGGTTGCGTTTGAGAAGAGAATGGAATATCAGGGAGAGGGAATCGTACTTTACGCAGAGCATGTAGAAGTTTGTGAGCCACTTGCTGATGAGATGGTATATTTCAACTGATACGATCAGAGCATTTGTATGCCTTAAGGCATAAGAAGGCCTGACATTGAAACAGGTAGATTACAGCTGAGGAGTTTTTATGTATTTAATTGCAGGTTTGGGAAATCCGGGAAAGCAGTATGAGGCTACACGCCACAATATGGGCTTTGACACCGTTGACTGTCTTGTGGAGAAGCATAATATCCCGCAGGGCGGCGTAAAATTTAATGCCATGTATGGAAAAGGTATCATCGGCGGTGAAAAAGCTATTCTGATGAAACCGCTTTCCTATATGAATTTAAGCGGCGGTCCGATCCAGGAGATGTCCGGCTATTTCAAGATCGATCCGGAGACAGAGCTGATCGTGATCTACGATGATATCGATCTGGAGCCTGGGCAGCTTCGTATCCGCAAAAAAGGCAGTGCAGGCGGACATAACGGGATCAAGGATATTATCCGCCGCCTTGGAACTGAAAAATTTATCCGCATCCGTGTTGGTGTCGGTGCAAAACCGAAAGACTGGGATCTGGCAGATTTTGTGCTGGGTCATTTTTCGGACAGTGACCGCAAGCTTGTGGATGAAGGGATCAATGATGCGGCAGAGGCTGTGGAGATGATCCTGTCCGAGGGCGTAGATGCGGCGATGAATAAATATAACAGGAAAAAGCCTAAGAATTGAGGTTTGTATGGAAGCATTTTTGCATCCTCTGCAGGGTCTTGCAGAGTTTGAAGGAATAAAAAAGCGCTGTGGCGCAAACTGCGGAATTCTCAATGTTTCCGGATGCATGGAGTCCCAGAAGGTCCATCTGATGTATGGACTTTCCGGGCTTTTTCCATATCATCTGATCCTTGCGGATGATGAGCGCAACGCAAAGGAAATCTATGAGGATTACCGCTTCTATGACAAAAATGTATATTTTTATCCGGCAAAGGATCTTCTGTTTTTTCAGGCAGATATTCACGGAAATCTTCTGATCCGGCAGCGGATGCGTGTGATCCGGGCACTTCTGGAACAGGAAGAAGTGACCGTTGTTACCAGCATCGACGGATGTATGGATTTCCTGATGCCGCTGGAAAAGATCAGAAGCAGACTTCTTCATTTTAAAAGTGACAGTGTGATCGATCTGGATCAGCTGAAGGAAGAGCTGGTAGAGCTGGGGTATGAACGCACTGGTCAGGTAGAGCTTCCGGGGCAGTTTTCTGTGCGTGGAGGAATCATTGATATCTATTCGCTGACAGAGGATAATCCCTGGCGTATTGAACTGTGGGATGATGAGGTGGATTCTATCCGGAGCTTTGATGCGGAAAGTCAGAGATCTCTGGAAAATGTAGATGAAATTACGATTTATCCGGCCGCAGAAAAGATGGACGGAGAAGATATGGTATCCTTTCTGGAGTATTTTCCGGAAGAAAAAACACTGGTATTTCTGGATGAACTGAACCACCTGGCAGAAAACGGCGAGGGTGTGGAGGAAGAGTACCGTCAGAGTCGTATGCACAGAGAGGAAAAAGGCGAGGCAAATCTTCCGGAGCAGTGGCTATGTGGCTTTCAGGAACTGCAGAAGAAGCTGAACAGACGGAATTGTGTGGCTGTATCCGCACTTTCTCCCAGACGTTCCGGATGGAAGATCAATGAGGAATTTGATCTTACGGTGAAGTCTGTAGATTCTTATAACAGCAGCTTTGAACTTCTGGTAAAGGATCTCCTTCAGTATAAGAGTCAGGGATACCGGATCGCATTGCTCTCCGGTTCCAGGACCAGGGCGGAGCGTCTGGCAAAGGATCTTTCAGAGGAAGGACTGAATGCTTTTTACAGCCAGGACATGGATCGTATCATCAGTCCCGGGGAGATCATGGTGGTCTATGGTCACGCAAGACGTGGCTTCCAGTATCCGCTGATCAAATTTGCAGTGATGACGGAAACCGATATTTTCGGCAAAGAGCAGAAAAAGCGCAAAAAAAAGAAAAAGTACAGCGGAAACAGGATCCAGGATTTTGCAGAGCTTTCCATTGGTGATCTTGTTGTTCATGAAAAGCACGGACTGGGTATTTACCGTGGAATCGAAAAGGTAGAGGTTGATCGTGTTGTGAAGGATTACATCAAGATCGAATACCGGGGCGGCAGTAATCTCTATATCCTGGCAACCCAGCTGGATGCTTTGCAGAAATATTCAGGATCCTCCGAAAACGCAAAAACGCCCAAGCTGAACAAGCTTGGCGGTCAGGAGTGGAATAAGACCAAGAGCCGTGTTAAGGGTGCAGTAAAAAATATCGCAAAAGAGCTGGTTGAGCTTTATGCAGTCCGCCAGGAGAAAGAGGGGTATGTCTGCGGACCGGATACCGTATGGCAAAAGGAATTTGAGGAGATGTTTCCTTATGAGGAGACAGAGGATCAGCTGGCAGCCATTGAGGATACCAAGAGAGATATGGAAAGCACCAGGATCATGGACCGTCTTGTGTGTGGTGACGTTGGTTACGGAAAGACGGAGGTGGCTTTAAGAGCTGCGTTTAAGGCAGTACAGGAAAGCCGGCAGGTGGTTTATCTGGTCCCTACTACCATTCTTGCCCAGCAGCATTACAATACCTTTGTACAGCGTATGAAAGAATTTCCGGTGAAGGTGGAGCTTCTCTGCCGTTTCCGGACATCTGCCCAGCAGAAAAAGACCATCGAAGGGATCAAAAAGGGGCAGGTAGATATTGTGATCGGCACCCACAGAGTTCTTTCAAAAGATGTGGAATTTAAAAATCTTGGACTTCTGATCATTGATGAGGAGCAGCGCTTCGGTGTTACTCACAAGGAGAAGATCAAGCAGATGAAAAAAGATGTGGATGTACTGACGCTGACGGCAACGCCGATTCCGAGGACTCTTCATATGAGTCTCATCGGTATCCGTGATATGAGCGTTCTGGAAGAGCCGCCGATGGATCGTGTGCCGATCCAGACATACGTTATGGAGTACGATGAGGAGACTGTTCGGGAAGCCATCCGCAGGGAGCTTCGCCGGGGTGGACAGGTGTATTACGTATATAATCGAGTCAATGACATTGCCGAAGTAGCCCTTCGGATATCCAGACTTGTGCCGGAGGCCAGAGTGGATTTTGCACATGGACAGATGAGTCAGAGGGAACTGGAGCAGGTAATGTATGATTTTATCAATGGAGATGTGGATGTACTGGTTTCCACCACTATTATTGAGACAGGACTGGATATTTCCAACGTAAACACCATGATCATCCATGATTCGGACAGATATGGCCTTTCCCAGCTTTATCAGCTCCGTGGGCGTGTAGGACGTTCCAACAGGACTGCTTATGCATTCCTGATGTATACCAAAAACAAGATGCTCCAGG
Organism: Blautia sp. MB18-30; assembly: GCF_023669475.1. NCBI lineage: Bacteria > Bacillati > Bacillota > Clostridia > Lachnospirales > Lachnospiraceae > Blautia > Blautia sp. MB18-30. Next base: position 14,199 of record NZ_JAMOYY010000016.1, read on the forward strand.
AGACCGCGGAGAAACGGCTCAGCGCCATGCGGGAGTATTCAGACCTTGGAAGCGGTTTTAAGATAGCTATGAAGGATCTGGAGCTTCGTGGAGCAGGAAATCTTCTCGGTGCGCAGCAGCATGGGCATATGAACGCAGTTGGTTATGACCTTTACTGTAAGATGCTCAGTGAGGCTGTCAAGGAGGCAAAGGGAATCCGGACTATGGATGATTTTGAGACGACCATTGATCTCAACATTGATGCATTTATCCCGGATTCCTATATCGGCAACGAGTTCCAGAAGCTGGATATTTATAAGCGTATTGCCGGTATTGAAAGCCAGCAGGAGTATGATGACATGCTGGAGGAGCTGATCGACCGTTTTGGTGAGCCGACAAAAGCTGTGTTGAATCTTCTTGCCATTGCAAGGCTGAAGGCTCTTGCCCATCAGGGATATGTGACGGAGATCAAGCAGCTTGGAAAAGATGTCCGGATCACGCTCTATGAAAAGGCCAAGCTGGATCCCGCAGGTATTCCAGCTATTATGGCGCAGTACCGGAGAGGTTTGCAGTTTAAGGCTGATCATGAGCCGAAATTTATCCTGACACCACAGGGAAGGCTGATCGAAGAGCTGATGAAGTTTGCGGGGGAGCTGGCAAAACTGGCAGAGCCACTGGAGTAAAGGGAAGAATCAGCTAAGCTTAGGGTTATCCACGGGAAAAAACATCCGGTTTGTGGATACCGGATATTTTCCCGGAAAGACTTGTGGATAATTTGTGAAATGTCGTGTAAGTTCGTGAAATTCCTTGCTCTTAAAGGTGAAAACGTTTATAATCAAGTATTATGGAATAAGAGCCGGACCGTGATTCTTATGGACGGATAGATGGAGGATGAAATGAGAAATTCAGTAAAGAAAGCGGCAGTTACTGCTCTTGTCTGCGTTACAGCGGCAGGAATGATGGCAGGCTGCGGAAATAAAAAACTCGATGGTACAAAGATCGCAGTGACAGTCAATAAGCAGGAAATCCCGTTTGGCGTTGTAAGTCTGGCAGCACGTATGCAGCAGGCACAGGCTGAGGCAATGTACAAGATGTATCTTGGCGGCGGAAGCGATATGTCTATCTGGAGTACCAAAATGGATGATGATTCCGATGAGACTTACGGTGAAAATGCGGTAACAACTTCTGTTGAAACTGTTGAAAAGATGTGTCTGGAGAAAGAACACGCTTCCGAGTATGATGTTGAAATCACAGATGATGAGCAGAAGGCTCTTGAGGAAGCTGCCAAGAACTTTATGGCTGCCAATTCCGATGAGACAATTGCAGAGCTTGCAGTTGATGAAGATATGGTGAAGACTTTCCTCGAGCTTGAAACATACGATGTGAAGATGAAGGATGCCATTGAAGCCAAAGCGGACGTGAAGCTGGATGAGAAAGAATATCAGCAGATGTCCTTCAGCTATGCAAGTGCAAAGGTCAGCGGAGATGATCTTTCCGATGATGATATCAAGAAGAATAAAGAGAATCTTCAGAAGTTCTATGACAAGGTTAAAGAGGATCCGGCTGCAGATTTCAATACTCTTGGAGATGAGATCTCCAAGGATATGACCGCAACAACCGGAACATGCCCTACCTATGAGGAAGGTGATGACAGTGCTGCCAATGGAACTACTTATCCGGATGAGGTTCGTACCGCTTTAAGAAAGCTGGATGAAGGTGCACTGAACGAGGAGATCATAAAGACAGATTCCGTATGGTATGTTGTGAGACTGGATTCCAAGAATGATAAAACTGCAACGGAGAGTAAGAAAGAGTCTCTGACAAACACTAAGAAGGATGATTTCTATAATGATACAACAGATGGCTGGAAGAAGAAAGCAGATATCAAAGAAGAGAAAAAACTGATCAAGAAGATCAAGATCACAGATAATCACAGCTTTACGATCCAGACTCCAACTCCGACACCGGACCCGGATGTAACTGAGACACCGACAGCAGATTCTGCAGAGGCTGAGGCAACCGAGACACCGGCAGCTGAGGAGCAGACCGATGTGACTGAGACACCGGAGACAGAGGGAGATTCTGCAAAGGCTGATGAGGAGACTGCAGACAGTACAGAATCTGAGGCAGCTGCTACACCGGAAGCTGAGAAATAAGATACAATGTTTACAATGGAATGATAAGAGAAAAGACAACGAGCCGTGTACGGATTTATCGTACACGGCTCGTTTTTTGTAATGCTCATGCCTGCTTTACGGATCATCAGATCAGATCGAGATGCTCCAGTGCGTGAAGAATCCCGTCCCTGTCGACTGCGCTTGTCTGGTATGTGCAGTGCTTTTCGATGCCTCCGTAAGCATTTCCCATAGCAACGCCGACTCCGGCAGCTTTCAGCATGGGAAGGTCGTTGGGACTGTCTCCGAATGCATAGCAGTCTTCCTTGGGGATGGAAAGGCGGTCCAGGAGAAATTCCATGCCTGTGGCTTTGCTGGTACCCTTTTGTGTGACTTCCCAGATTCCGTCTCCGTGATCAAAATAGGTGTAATGATCATTACAGAAGCTGCGGAATTTTTCGACATCGGAATCCGGCAGCATATGTACCAGGAATTTGTCATAGGAGTAAGTGCAGGCATCCTCCCGATTGAATTTCGTGATGTCGACCATTGGAATTTCTTTTCGCATTTTGACTCCGAATTCGGACTGGGCCGGAGATGCGCCATCATACAGGATCTCAGTGTTGGATTCAAAAATTGCCTCGATCTTGCATTTGCGGAGAAGGTCTACGGTTTCCTTGCACAGAAGATTTGGGACTGTGCGGAAAAAAAGCAATTTGTTGTCCATATAAATGTGGGTTCCACAGCCGTATATATAGCCATCGAAATGAAGCTCTGAGAGTGCAGAGGGCATCATTACTTTGGTGCGGCCGGTGTTGATGAAAAGAAGATGACCGTTTTCATGGGCTTTTGTGAGGGCGCGGCTGGTGCTCTCCGGAACCTTGAAGGGGTGAGGCGTAAGCAGTGTGCCGTCTATGTCGAAGAACAGGATTTTTTTATCGTTCATAAGGTCTCCTTTAAAATGGGATTTCTTCTTCGGTGTTACTGTTATCAATGTCAGTAATATCATTAACAGGAAGCGGTTCTGCGGATGTATCTTCAACAGAGTTCAGTGTGCTGACACGGATGCCGTTGAGTTCTATTTCACTTTCCATGGGGATCACAAGGCATTTTCGACCATCGATGATGCGGGTTTCTACCAGTTCTGCCCGGTCCGGTGCTACGTGGATCACCACGTCAGGGGTTTTGATCTCAAATTTCCGGGTGTTGGTGATGTTGGATGCTACCAGAGCTGATTTTTCTCCTGCGGCAAGCTCATACTGTTCATCGAAGTTCAGGAGCTTTTCGTCTTCTACGCCGCATTCTTCGAAGAGACGTTTGACTTCGGATTTGGTGAGGACAACAGGTTCCGGTTCGTCCTTCTGGGATTCGATGAGATCGTTGAGTTTTTCGTGGATTTCAAGGACTGTGTCGTAGGCACAGTCGTCACCAAGGGTTTCTTCCACCAGAGCATTGAAGGAGTCACGCTGGGTTCCGGCAGATAGTGGTGTGGTGCAGCCGAAGACTTCTTCCATCATGGTGGAGCGGAGATTTTCGGCGTTTTTGGTGTAGTAGAGAAGTCCGTGGATATCGGTACTGCGGTCGTTGAACTGTGGGAAAAGGAAGCCCCAGTCAGGCATTTCTACCAGCCAGTCCCGGATACGGTCTTCAATATTGTTTGTCTCTGCATTGTAATGCAGGCCTGCTTTGGAGAGCTTGACCGGGCAGATACTGCAGAGGATGTGATCGTAGATCTCATCGGAAGCGTCGAACATTTCGGCACCGTCGGAGGATTTGCCGGGGATGTCGTAGACTGCGTGGATGAGGATGATGTAGTAGTTTTCACCGTAGTCGTAGTTTTCTATGATTCTGTCGTAGAAGGCTTCGGTGAGGGTGTCGTCGGTGAGTTTGCTTTTGCGGAGTTTCATGAGGAAGTTTTGGGTTCCGCCTTCGGTTTCCTGATTCAGAGGAAATTCCATGTTGATGAGGTTTTTTCCGATGGTGCCGGTGAGGGTTTTTCGGAAGATGTCGAAGTATTTGAAGGTTTCTTCCTCTGATAAGGATAAGAAGGCTTCTTTGAGTTCGGTTTTTTTGTTTTTTTCACCGTCTACGTAGCAGCCGCAGATGCGGGTGATGGAGCAGCGGTCAGGGGTGAATTGTTTTTTTATTTCTGCGATTTCTTTTTTGTTCATGTGTGGTTTACCTCGGTTTTTTAATTAGTTTGATTATAGCACAGGTGTTTGGTGGGGGCAAGATGACGCGGACGGACGTGTGAGATTTGCAGCAGAAGTCCGGGTGCCGTCGTTTCGCCTGGTCATACTAAGCGTCTGAGGTGTCTCACGGAGCGGCCGGCCCATAACTCGCCATGTACGCTGATGCGTACCTGGCTCAGACAGATGGGCCTTACCCTGCGGCTTGTGGCCGCCGGGTACCTCTCCGTGAACCACCTCAGACGCTAAGTATGGACCAAGGCTCACTCCAAAGCACCCGGACTTCTGCTGCAAACCTCACACTGTGCGGTCATGGTGGGAGGGATAGAGTGGTCTGACGGGAGTTGGATGAGTCATCAGCGCTGCGCTGGATGGCTGGGAGGAAAGGCTGAGTTTCCTTGTGGTTTGCCGGGGAGGTTGTGAGCGTCGGTGCGTTGCTGGACGCCTGTAGTTTGGAAGCCTGAGATTCTATGTGTTTGTTAGGGAGGTTGTGAGCGTCGGCGCGTTGCTGGACGCCTGTAGTTTGGAAGGTTGAGATTCCATGTGGTTTGGAGGGAGGTTGTGAATGTCGGTGCGTTGCTGGACGCTGGAAGGTGGTGTCGAAATTTGGAGATGGTTTTTTGTGGTGTTGTGGTGGGATGTGTGGTATGATTTGTATATCTTATAAGATCTATCCATTTATTTGGTTTCTTTTTGCTTCAATGTCTGAAGCGTTTTTTCAAAAAATATTTATAAAAACTGTATACAGGGTTTCTGAAGTGTTTGGTTGATGGTATAATTGTATATACCAGAAGGAGTATTGTTTGAGAGATAATACGATTTTTGATGATGTTTTTCGTACTATGATGGAGAAAATGACGTTTCTGGTCGTGCCTTTGATCAATGATGTTTTTCATACATCATACCCGGCTGATGTGGAGATTGTGCAGCTGCGTAATGAGTATCAGCGGGTGGATGGTGAGATTATTACGGATTCGCGGCTGTTGATCGGAAACAGGATTTATCATATAGAATGTCAGAGTACGGATGACACGACAATGGCTGTACGGATGATAGAGTATGATTTTGCAACTGCTGTTGAGTTTGCCAGAAAGCAGGGACGGAGGTATCGGATGGAGTTTCCACGTTCTTGTGTGTTGTATCTGAGAAATAGTAGGAATACGCCGGATTTTCTGGAAGTGGATGTGGTTTTTCCGGATGGAGGATGTCATTTGTACAGAGTGCCTGCCATTAAAGTAGAGAATTATACAAAAGATAAGATATTTGAAAAGAGTCTTCTTATGCTGCTTCCTTTTTATATCATGCGATATGAAAAAAGAGGGCATGAGATGAGTGAGAATCCACAACTTTTTCAGGAATTACTGAATGAATATGAAGTGATCCGGAGTAAACTGGAGGTAGAGATCACTGAATCTGGAAGGTCTGAACTGTTCAGTGATCTGATTGGACTGATAACTCGGATATCTGATCATATTTTCAGAAATGAGGAGAAAGTCCGGAAAGGAATAGGTGAGATTATGGGTGGACATGTTCTGGAACTGGAATCTGAGAAAAGGGCAAGACTGATGGCGGAAGCTAAAGAACAGGCTGAAGCACTGGGGCGAGAACAGGGAATGGCTCAGGGAATGGCTCAGGGAATGGCCCAGGGGGAAGAACGACTTAGTGTTCTGATCAACAGGCTTATACTTGATAATCGTGGTAATGAGATTCAGAAGGTTGTTACAGATAAAGAAATGCGTGAAGCTATGTACAGAGAATATCAATTATAATAAGAAAAGATAAAGAGAATCCCCCACTGGTTTTGCTATCCATGGGGGATTCGTTGATTGATCTGAATCTTATAATACAGAATATCCGTAACTGCTGACAATAGCATCGATCTTCTGGCGGTTTTTGCACAGTGGGCAGTTGTCAGAGCGGTAGGAGTGATAGTCCGGGATGTCTCTGGCCTGAAAGATAGAGTGGACAGGGAGTGTGGCTACACTGTCTACACTGCTGTAGATGGCTGCCACGCCGCGGATTTTACCGCCATAGTACAGAACGCTTTCGATAGCTCGGTTCAATGTGGATCCGGTGGTGATGGAACCATTTAGGACGAGGATGTTTTTTCCATTGATCATTGGTTCATAGTTGTCGCGGAAGATCATCTGCCCGGTGCTGTTGAACTCAGGGGTGATGACGTAGATGGTCTGGTGTGCGTTCATGGAAAGGACGCCGGCTTTGGTCAGTTCTTCGGCGAGATAAGCACCGATCACTTCAAGTCCGTCCATGCAGACGATGGTGTCTACCGGAATGGATGCTTCGTAATTTGCTGCGAGAGCGGATGCAATACGCTGTGCTTCAGCGCATCTGGATTTCATAGTAGTGAGATCCAGGTAGTGTGTGATATGGGACTGGGATGTTACGAAGTGTCCCGGAATCATTTTAAGCTGTATGCGGTTGTCAGTGCGTGCATAAATTTTTATGATGTTGTCCTGATCCATAATAAAAACCTCCTGTCGTGATCGTGTTTTACGTGGTTGTTCAGGAGAATTATCCTGAAGGATTACGAAACAGATTTATTTAACCGAATGCGGATTGCAAATATCCGATTAGCTGTGCATATTATACCATTAATTTCAAAAAAATGAAATAATATAATGCAAAATATATAAAAAATATTCAAAAAATCAAGCGTATTTGTTAAAAAATATCCAATATCATGAAAACTTTGACAATAGGATCATTACTATAGAGTGAAAGTACTTGTGAGTACGTAGTAAATTGGAAAGAGAGTGTCATATGTATTATTGCGTATAAAAAAGAGGAGGAGAATCCCTAAGGATCCTCCCCCTGTGAGAGTGAGTCAATATCAGCCTTCAATAGATACATATTTATCAGCTTCAATCTCTTCAGCTGCTTTTTTCGGAATAGAAAGTCTCAGAACACCGTTCTCAAATTTTGCATGGACATCTTCGTTTTTTACACCATTACCAACATAGAAGCTTCTGCTTGTGCTGCCGGCATAACGTTCACGGCGGATATAATTGCCTTTCTTGTCTTCCTCGTCTTTGTCAAGACCCTTGGCAGCGGAGATGGTAAGATAACCATCCTTCAGCTGTACCTGTACTTCATCTTTCTTAAATCCTGGAAGATCTACATCCAGCTCATAGCCTTTATCTGTTTCACGTACATCAGTTTTCATGATATTTTTTGCATGTTTGCCATAAAGAGGGTTCTTTCCGCTAAAGAAATTATCTCTGAATCCAAAATCATCCATCCAGTCATCAAATAAGTTTTCTCCAAATACACTCGGGAACATCATAAGTCATTTCTCCTTTCAAATTGAAAAGCCGTTCCGGTGGATCAAGAAATCCAACTGTTGCCGGTATATAGTTACCACTTCGGGTTATTCCGCAGTGGTGATCGTTTGGTTTTATTCTGAACATCTGGAAGTTCTTTTTTATCTTCTCCTTTGTTCTATATGTAATATAACACCTGTTGCTAGCAAAGTCAAGAGGCGAGTGCTAAAAAGTTGTGAAGAATTTGTGTTCCGTAAAATGAAAAACTAATTTCCACCTTTAGCCCTTTATGTTCTTATATTAAAAAGCGAATCGGACAAGGTCTGAAAAGCTTATGCAGATTGAACATTCTGCAATGTTATAATAACTTTAAAGCATAGAAAAAACCAAAAAAATCAATATAATAAGGCATATAGACAAAATGTATTAAAAAAATTTTTCGTACATTCTTCTGAGTTGAACAGACGATAGAAAGACAGTGTTCATGAGTATGCAGGTAAAGCAAAATGTAAATGAAAAAGTACAGGAGGAGAGAATAATGCAGAAAAAATATGCAGATTTTAAGCTTGGGGTACCGGATTATGTAACAGTGGAAACAGAAGAGGAGAGACTTGTGTGCCAGGGAGGGCAGACGACAGTAGCTGCCGGTGCAACTACTGTGGAATTTCAGGACGCAGGTGAACATGAGGATATATTTGTCACATCCGAGGATGCAGTGAGATGTGTGAAACTGAGATGGAACTATAAGATCCCGAAATCAGCCAGATTTCTGGGAGATGCCTGGGAACGTACCTATGGTGATGCGGAATGGCATGGAATGAGCGGAAACCGTTATCTGCCATGGTATTTTCTGGCGAAGTTTTCTGAGAAGGTTCTCTGCTTTGGTGTAAAGGTCCGTCCTTCTGCTATGTGCTGCTGGCAGGTGGATACCAAAGGAATTACTTTGTTTCTGGATGTTCGCTGCGGAAATACAGGAGTACAGCTGAAAGGAAGAAAGCTGTGTGCCGCACAGATCGTCGGCATGGAAGCAGAAGGAGCAGATACTTTTGAAACTGCACAGAAATTCTGTGAAAAAATGTGTACAGATCCGATCTTCCCGGAGTTTCCGGTATATGGAAGCAATAACTGGTATTATGCTTACGGTGACAGCTCCGAAGAGGAGATCTTAAGTGATACCGATTATATCCTGAAACTGACCGAAGGTGTAAAAAATCCTCCGTTCATGGTCATTGATGACTGCTGGCAGGAGCATCACCGCCTGGATGAATACAACGGTGGACCCTGGACAAAAGGCAATGCCAGATTTCCGGATATGAAAGGTCTTGCAGACAAGCTGGAGAAAAAAGGTGTCCGCCCGGGTATCTGGGTCCGTCTGCTTCTTAATGAAGATGAGAATATCCCGGATGAGTGGAGAATTTCCTATAATGACTGTCTCGATCCGTCCCACCCGGATGCACTGGAATATATCCGTAAAGATATCGAGAGAATCTGTGATTGGGGATACACGCTGATCAAGCATGATTTTTCTACCTTTGATCTCTTTGGAAAATGGGGATTTGAGGCGAATTTAAGAGACAATTCCATGGAGAAATGGCATTTTTATGATCAGACAAAAACCAGCGCAGAAATCGTAAAAATGCTTTATCAGGAGATTTATGATGCTTCCCGGAGTAACAACGCAGTGATCATCGGCTGCAATACCATCGGACATCTCGGCGCAGGCCTGATGCATCTGAACCGGACCGGTGACGATACCAGCGGACGTATCTGGGAGCGTACCAGACGAATGGGCGTAAATACGCTGGCATTCCGTCTTCCGCAGCACAATACGTTTTACCATATTGATGCAGACTGTGTCGGTATTTTCGGAATGATCCCATGGGAGAAAAATCGTCAGTGGGCAGACGTTCTTGCAAAGAGCGGTACACCACTGTTTGTATCCGCAAAACCTGGAGTTTTGAATCCGGAGGAATTTGAGGAGCTGCATCAGATCATGCTGCGTGCATCAGAACAGGAAGAGCATTTTGTTCCGCTTGACTGGGAAGAAATCGACTGCCCGGAGGTATGGGGAGAAAACGGCGAAACTATCACTTATGACTGGTTTGACAACGAAGGTCCGACCATGGATGCTGCGGTGGAGTACTATAATGCCAAGGTAGTTGTTCCGTAAATCAGGAAAAGTGGTTCAGCAATCCAGAAGATCCTCGGCATGATGATATTTTTCCCGGTATTCCCGTGGCGTCATGCCGGTTTCTTTTTTGAAGGCACGGGAAAAGGCAAATGGATTTTGATATCCGCAGGAGAACGCCACGCTGGAGACAGGGATATCCGTGATGGTCAGAAGCTCCCGGGCGTTGATGATCTTGGCTGAAGTCAGGAATGCTTGGGGTGTGGTTCCAAGATGTTTTTTAAAAAGTCCGTAAAGGTGGCTGCGGCTGATATGGAGATAGTCAGCAACATCTGTCACAGTGATATTCTGTAGCGGACTTTTTTTGATGTAATCAACAGCCTGTGTGATGTAAAAATTCTCATTGGATTCCATGGTGGTGTAGGAAGCATGAAATTCTTCCTCCAGCAGGGCAATGATCCGGTAAAGACCGCTCTGGATATAGGCCTCACCGGAAGGCGTCAGTTGTGGATGAGCCATCATTTCAAGAATAGTTTCCTGATATGGAAGAACCGAATTCAGCTGCTGGACCGGAGTTTCCCCGGTAAGATGGCAGTGTTCGCAAAGCGTTGGAGCGTTTTCTCCGTTGAAGCAGATCCAGATGTAAGTCCAGGGATCAGAAGGTTCCGCTTTGTAGAGAGAACTGGTCATAGGAGGAATGAAAAAGCACTGTCCGGCTTTCAGGGTATATTTCCGGTTGTTCATATAGAAATATCCCTGTCCGCTCAGCACAAAATGGATGGTGTAATATCGCCGGACACCAGGGCCGTAGGACTGTTCCGGTGTACATTTTTCCCAGCCGCAGGAAATAAGATGAAGTTCTTTTGATGAAGTCTGGCGGTTCATGACCTGCTTGTTTTTCATGAGAGTTTTCTGCCTTTCGATATATGGTTATTATAAGTAATATCAGTTTAAAATATTTGATCTGAGGTGTAAAGAACAAAGATGAACTGATAGGACAAAAGACAGTTGCCGTGCGATAAACGTGTGGCAGCTGTTTTTCTGTTTTCTGCAAAAATTCAGACGTAATGCAGGCATTGTCTTGACACTTGTAAAAGAAAAAGGTTTACCACCAGGAAAAATATCGTTATAATAGGAGAAACGCAGTTTCTCTGCGGCAAAAATATAACGGTCCGGGAGATATCTGTGTCAGAAATATTGCTTATCCGGTGATATATCAGATGATATGAGGAATTTTCCGGTATGTAATAAGAAGGGAGAAAGATATGGCATATTTAGGTGAAGAGATCAAAAAACTTGGTTTTGGCCTTATGAGACTTCCGCAGAAATCAGAAGGTGTGATCGATGTGGAGCAGACCAAAGTCATGGTGGACAAATTTATGGAAGCCGGATTTACATATTTTGATACAGCATGGGCTTATGCAGGAAGCGAAGATGCTATCCGCGAAGCGCTGGTAGAGCGTTATCCGAGAGAAAAATATCAACTAGCCACCAAGATGGCAGCCTGGATCAACTGCAAGACAAGAGATGAAGCTCTTGCACAGTTTAAAACATCTCTGGAGAGAACAAAGGCAGGATATTTCGACTTTTATCTTCTCCACAATCTTGGAGAGCACAGAACAAAATATTTTGATGAGTACGGTTTATGGGACTGGATCCGTGAACAGAAGGAAGCCGGTCTGATCAGACATGCAGGATTTTCGTTCCACTCTACACCGGAGGAGCTGGATGCACTTCTCACTGCACATCCGGAAATGGAATTTGTACAGCTGCAGATCAATTACGCAGACTGGGAAAATCCGGTGATCCAGTCAAAAGCCTGCTACGAGGTAGCCAGAAAACATGGAAAACCGGTCATTATCATGGAACCTGTAAAAGGCGGCATGCTTGCAACTCCGCCGGAAGCAGTGGAAAAGCTTCTGAAGGAAGCAGAGCCGGAAGCATCCACAGCATCCTGGGCGATCCGTTTTGCGGCAAATCTGGAAGGCGTGATCACCGTACTTTCCGGAATGAGCAATGTTGCACAGATGGAGGATAACCTTTCCTTTATGAAGGATTTCAATGGCCTTACTGGCAGTGAGAAGGAGACTCTTGATAAGGCAAGAGAGGCTATGAGCAAAATTCCTCTGATCCCATGCACAACCTGTAACTACTGTGCAAAGGTCTGTCCGATGGAAATCGGAATTTCCGGTTCTTTTACAGCAATGAATTATCTGACATTGTACGGAAATAAAGCCGCCGCAGCGCATCAGGAAGACTGGCTGGTAGTCAGTCATGGCAGAAAGCGTGCAGATGAATGTGTAAAATGCGGACAGTGTGAGGAAGTATGTCCACAGCATATTTCCATCCGCGAGGAACTTGAGAAAGTAAGCGAGGCTTTTTGCAAATAAAGGAACTGATCCGGCAGGAAGCGGATCAGGGTAAGGAGAGAGTTTAAAAATGGAAAAATTCAAAGCATTTCTGAAACGGAAGGATATTGAGATCTCTCTGAAGAGATATGGTATCGATGCACTGGGAGCTATGGCACAGGGACTTTTCTGTTCCCTGCTGATCGGTACGATCATCAACACCATTGGCACACAGTTTCACATTCCGTTTCTGACTATGGCAGTTGCCACAGTCAATGATACCCAGTACACAGTAGGTTCTCTGGCATCTGCCATGAGCGGCCCTGCCATGGCAGTAGCTATCGGTTACGCCTTGCATTGCCCGCCGCTGGTATTGTTTTCGCTGATCACCGTTGGATTTGCCTCCAACGCACTTGGCGGAGCAGGCGGTCCTCTGGCTGTACTGTTTGTTGCTATTGTTGCAGCTGAGATCGGTAAGGCAGTTTCAAAGGAAACAAAGATCGATATCCTTGTAACGCCTCTTGTAACCATCGGTGTGGGCGTAGGTCTTTCCGCATGGTGGGCACCGGCCCTTGGAAAAGCTGCCATGAAGGTAGGAAGCGTGATCATGTGGGCAACAGATCTGCAGCCATTCTTTATGGGAATCCTGGTTTCTGTATTTGTTGGAATCGCACTGACGCTGCCAATCTCTTCTGCTGCGATCTGCGCGGCTCTGGGACTTACCGGACTGGCAGGCGGCGCTGCAGTAGCGGGCTGCTGTGCGCAGATGGTCGGTTTTGCGGTCATGTCCTTCAGGGAAAACAAATGGGGTGGTCTTGTCTCTCAGGGAATTGGAACTTCCATGCTCCAGATGGGTAATATTGTCAGAAATCCAAGGATCTGGATCGCTCCGATCGTAACATCTGCTATCACAGGACCTATTGCAACCTGCTTGTTCAGGCTTCAGATGAACGGAACTGCTGTATCCTCAGGAATGGGTACCTGCGGTTTTGTAGGTCAGATCGGTGTGTATACAGGATGGATGAATGATATTGCAGAAGGAACCAAGACAGCTGTTACAGCTATGGACTGGGCAGGACTTTTTCTGATCTCTTTTATTCTCCCGGCAGTTCTCTGCCCGTTGATCAATATGTTTGTACGTAAGCTCGGATGGGTGAAAGATGGAGATATGACGCTGTCATAAGCTATATCAGATCTTACTTTAAAATCAAAAAAGAGTATCACAGGAACTCATTGATAGTGATGAGCTTTGTGATACTCTTTTATTTTAACTTTTATGCTACATGTGATCCGGTGGCATTACTCCGTTCCAGTCCACAGGCCCTTGCATATTCATGGAGTTTCTCTTTTGCGGAATAATTCAGATCCTGAGGAACTTGGATCTGAATGGTTACATACTGATCACCGCGGACAGAAGGGTTCTTCATGGAAACAATGCCTTTTCCTCTCAGGCGGATCTTGGAACCGGACTGCATACCTTCCCTGATCTTACAGATAACATTTCCGTAAAGGGTGGGAACGGTGGCTTCACCGCCGAAAACAGCGGTTGTGTAAGGAATAGAAATGGTGGTATAAACATCTGATCCCTTTCGTTCATAGCCAGGACGTGTTCCTACGGTAACCTTCAGAAGAAGGTCACCAGGCTCACCGCCGCCGGTTCCGGGCATGCCTTTTCCTTTCAGACGGATACTCTTGCCGGTATCAATACCTGCCGGAATATGAATCTGAAGTGTCTGCGGTGCACCGGAGCTTCCGTCCGGACCGGACAGAGAGATCCTTTTATCTGCACCAAAAGCTGCCTCATCAAAGGTAACGTTGATGCTGGCCTTCACATCAGAGCCTTTTTGCGGAAAATCCTGTTGATGGAATCCGCCGAAGCCGTTGCCGCTGTGAAAGCCACTTCCGCCAAATCCACTGTGAAAGCTGCCACCGTTACCGGTGAAATGCTCATATGTGCCATTGCTGCCGAAACCGCGGCTTTCGCCGTGACTGCCGTGGAACATATTTCCGAAGATATCACCAAAAATATCGTCCATATTTTCACCGTTAAAATGAAATTCCTGATAGCTGCCATTGCCGCCACCCTGGAATCCGCCGAATCCACCGGCACCTGCGCCGGCTCCAGGATCAGCTCCTGCTTCAAATGCGGCATGACCAAACTGATCATACATTTTTTTCTTCTTTGGATCACTTAAGACATCGTAGGCTTCGTTTACTTCTTTAAATTTATCTGCGGCATCTGCATTACCGGCGTTTGTATCCGGATGATATTTTTTGGCCAGTTTACGATAGGCTTTTTTTATTGTTTTTTCATCTGCGTTCCGGTCAATGCCCAGAACATCGTAATAATCTCTTTTTACTGCCATGGTATTCACCTTCCCTTATATTATAGTCTGCAGCGTCCCGGATGATCGATCTGTCCTCTCAGAGGACAGATCTCCCGGACTGTCATATATTGAACGTATGCGTATAAAATTCCCCGGGAAAAATCCCGGGGGCATTACTTTTATCTTGTTCTACATGTAATATAACACTGCTAATTAAAAGTGTCAATACCTGCATTGTGAAAAAGAACATTTTGGACTGAAATAAGAGATATGATTCTTACAGCTATCAGCTAAAAATATGATATAATACTACCATAAATTCCGGTGCGGTCTGCTCAGTAAATAAAAAACAGAGAGAGCAGCAGATCAGAGAAAGATCCAAAAAAGAAAAGGAGGCGTATAATATGAGAAAAAGAACTCTTCTGTCCCATATAAAGGCAGTAAAAAGGCTGGTACTTCTGACACTTATACTGGCAGCAGCTTTTCCGGCGACGATCCGGGAGACAAAGGCAGCAGCAGGAACCACTTTTAAAGTCAAAGTCACAGATGGATACCTGGCTCTTCGGAGTGAGAAGGCTTTTGACAAAGGCAATGAGATCGGACAGCTGAATACAGGAGATCTTGTGGAAGTTACAAATCGGAAGGACGCTACTTACTGGTATGCATACGTGCCAAGACTGGATAAATCCGGCTATCTGGACAAAAACTATATCCAGATAGCAGAGAACGCCACAGCTTCCAACGATTCCTGGACAGTAAAGGTAAAAAAAGGCTATCTGGCTCTTCGAAGTACCGCAGCTTACAATGACAGTAACGAGATCGGACGTCTGAATACCGGAGATGTCGTTCTTGTAAAGGACAGCAGTGATTCTACTTACTGGTACGTATATGCTCCGGGGCTTGATAAATCCGGATATGTGGATAACCGGTATATTTACAACAGTGGTCTGTGGACAGTTAAAGTAGAAACTGGTTATCTTGCCCTTCGCAACAAGGCAGCCTATAATGAAAGCAATGAGATCGGACAGCTGAATACCGGTGACACGGTTCAGGTGAAGGACACCAGCAACGATCAGTACTGGTATGTATATGTTCCGCAGCTGGATAAGACCGGTTATGTTGACAGGAATTATCTTACCGGAGGCTCAGGTACAACAACTCCATCCATGACTGTTAAAGTGGAAAGCGGCTATCTGGCTCTGCGCAGTACAAAGGCGTATGACAAGGACAATGAGATCGCCCAGCTGAATAACGGAGATACTGTAGAAGTCATTGAGAAGAAAGACAGTACTTACTGGTATGTATATGTTCCGAAGCTTGGAAAAGAAGGATATGTAGATAAGAACTACCTTAAATAAAAAGATAAAGGATGCTTGTTGCCGGATCTGCCTGAAGAGGAACAGAAAGCCGGAACAAGAAACGGGGAGGCAGAAAGATGACTCTGGCACAGCTCAGATATACCATAGCAATTGCAAAAGCCGGATCTATGAACGAGGCAGCAAAAAGCCTTTATATTTCTCAGCCCAGTCTTTCCACGGCAATCCGGGAGCTGGAAGCAGAAACCGGTGTTGAGATCTTCCGAAGAACGAACCGAGGAATCGCCGTAACGCCTGCAGGCGAAGAATTTCTGGGGTATGCAAGGCAGGTGGTGGAACAGTACGAACTGATGGAAGCCAAATATATTTCCAAGGAACAGTCACGCAAAAAATTCAGTGTTTCCATGCAGCATTATACCTTTGCAGTTAATGCCTTTGTGGAGCTGGTAAAGCAATTCGGCATGGATGAGTACGAATTTGCGGTCCACGAGACCAAGACGCATCAGGTCATCGAGGATGTCCGTAATTTCAAGAGTGAGATCGGGATCCTCTACGTAAATGATTTTAACCGTAAGGTACTTACAAAAATGTTTCACGAGTATGGTCTGGAGTTTCACGAACTTCTCAATTGTCGGATCTACGTTTATATGTGGAAGGGGCATCCTCTGGCGAAGCGTGAGAAGATCACGCTGGAAGAACTGAAGGAATATCCGTGTCTGTCCTTTGAACAGGGAGGAAATAACTCTTTTTATTTTGCTGAGGAGGTTTTGAGCACCTATGAATACAAACGGCTGATCAAAGCCGATGACAGGGCTACTATGCTGAACCTGATGGTAGGACTGAATGGATATACCTTATGCTCCGGTATTATCTGTGAGGATCTTAATGGTTCCGATTACTGTGCTGTGAAGCTGGATTCCGATGAGATCATGACGATCGGTTATGTTGCCAGAAAGGGTGTTAACATCAGTGCCCTTGGGAAAAAATATCTGGAGGAGATTTCCAGATATAAGGATAAAGCACTGAAATAAAAGAAAATAAAATCTGACAGATCACTACCGGAGAAGACGGGAAAGGCTTTTGGTATTTATGATACCGGAGGGTTGTTTCCCTGTGTATTCTCAGATACGTAGCGATGCGTATCATGCAGGAATCTGTCAGATCTTTATTTACATTAAAAGTTTTTGGCAGCGGAAATTTTATTCTGCAAGCCGATCACACACGGATCACAAAACCATCCTTACGCGGTTTGGCTGTTGGATACTCACAGTCACGGTATCCAAGAACACAGTGGCCTACGCCGATATATTCCTCTGGAACACCCCACTGCTTCTTCAGCTCTTTTCCTTCCTCGGAGTCAAAAACTTCTCTTGCACGGTGAATCCAGCAGGAGTCCACGCCGAGAGCATGTGCGGCATTCATGAGATTTCCCATCACAAGACTTCCGTTTTCCACACAGGTGCCCATTTTGCTGTCGGAAAAGACAATGATCACAGTTGGGGCGCCGTAGAACGGATCTGAGGTGCTGCCCATAACAGCTGCGTTCATTTTGGAAAGCCTTGCAACCAGCTCCGGATCCTGTGTCACTACCATAAGAGTGCTCTGCTGTCCCATGCCGCTGGGGGAATATTCTCCCGCCTCCAGGATCGTATCCAGAGTTTCTTTCGGAACAAGCTCTTTTTTGTAGGCGCGGATGCTTCTGCGCTCTAACAGATTTTTGATGCTTTCATTCATGATCATTACCTCCTGATGTTAAATTTTGTTGAAAATATTTTCTGCAAAAGAAAGTAAATTTCTTTTTATTCTGATAAAAACCATTATAACGCAGATGATTATAGTTTCCAATAGATAGAAGGATATAACTTTACAATTTATAAAGAAATATTATATAATCTGGTTATGATATTCCTGCGGCGGATGCGGGAGAATTTCGGGTGAAGATACAGAGACAGAATAGTTAAGACAGAAAATATGAGGTGCCAGATGGAAAAGATTCGGAAACATTTTTATTTTTCAGGAAGAGTACAGGGAGTAGGCTTTCGTTACCGCTCCTATTATATTGCACAGTCCATGGGACTGACCGGCTGGGTACGGAATCTCTGGGATGATCGTGTGGAAATGGAAGTACAGGGAACCAGAGAAGAAATCCGGGAGATGGTAGAACGCCTTTCTCAGCAGAGCTTTGTGGAGATCGAGGGGATTGAAGAGAGGGAAATTCCACTGGAGGAGGAGTTTGGCTTTCATGTGAGAGGATAGTGAAATGGCCGGTTCATTCCAGCTCCAGTGCCAGATACAACAGAACAGCGTCCCGGAATTTTCGGGGATTGAGACCACATTTTTTATAAATGTGGTTTAATTTATATTGAAGAGTATTTTTGTGGAGAAAAAGCTTCTCTGCGGCATCAGCCAGAGACATTTCCAGGGAAAAATAAGTTCGCAGAAGGTTCTTTTCATCCGGGGACAGCTGATAACCAAACAGCAGAACAGTTATTTGGCTGCAGAGCTGCGCAGAGAATATCCGCCTGACACGTAAAGGAACATTTCACGTTTCCGGTACACGGAATGATAGAACGGAGAGTACGGATATCAGTTTTACATAAAAATTATACAGGAGGAAAATAAAATGAAGGTAGTAACAGCGATCGATTCTTTTAAGGGCAGTATGACATCCATGGAGGCAGGCTTTGCAGCTGCTGAAGGTATCCATCGTGTGGATGCGGACGCAGAAGTTCAGGTAAGACCACTGGCAGACGGTGGAGAGGGAACCGTGGAAGCCCTTGTCGCAGGAATGAACGGAAAAACAGAGCACGTAAAGGTTACGGGGCCTCTTGGCGAGCCGGTGATCTGTGAGTATGGCATCATCGAAAGCACAAAGACCGCAGTGATCGAAATGGCTGGTGCAGCAGGGATCACGCAGGTGCCGGACGAAAAAAGAAATCCTCTTTATACCACAACCTACGGTGTCGGTGAGGTGATCAAGGACGCCATCGAAAAAGGCTGCCGCAGATTTATTGTGGGTATCGGCGGAAGCGCCACCAATGACGGTGGTGTGGGAATGCTTCAGGCACTTGGCTATGCATTTCTAGATAAAGACGGAAAGCAGGTCCTTCCGGGAGCAAGGGGCCTGAAAGACATCACAGAGATCACAGCTGCCTATGTGATCCCGGAGCTTGCAGAATGTAAATTCCGTGTTGCCTGTGATGTCACAAATCCTCTTTGCGGAGAGCTTGGATGCAGTTCCATCTACGGACCGCAGAAGGGTGCTACGCCGGAGATGATCCAGGACATGGATCAGTGGCTGGGTGCTTACGCAGAGCTTGCAAAGGAGCGTTTTCCGAAAGCAGATCCAAAGTATCCGGGAACAGGTGCTGCCGGCGGAATGGGATTTGCATTCCTGACCTTTACCGATGCAGTCCTGGAATCCGGGATCAACATCGTGCTGGATGAGACAAAACTTGAGGACTACATCAAAGACGCGGATCTTGTGATCACAGGTGAGGGACGTATGGATGGACAGACAGCCATGGGAAAAGCGCCGGTAGGTGTTGCAAAGCTTGCAAAGAAATATGGCAAAAAAGTGATCGCCTTTGCAGGTGCCGTACAGCGTGACGCAAGAGCCTGCAACGATGCAGGGATCGATGCCTTTTTCCCGATCCTCCGCGGAGTGGTAACTCTGGAGGAGGCCATGAAAAATGAGAATGCAAAGCAGAATCTGGCAGATACTACAGAGCAGGTTATCAGACTGATGAAATAAATAAAAGGCATATGATTCGTAAATTTCAGGATTCCTGCAGAAATACAGAGCGTGAGTGTCTGATCTGCTGTAAGAATAAATTTGGTGAAAGACGCTGCGAAGACATTGGATGATAATACAAAAAAGACAGGCCACCTCAGAAGCCTGTCTTTTTTGTGGTTTATAATTTGTAAAAATAAGGGAGCTGTAACCGGATTAAATCAATTTATGGGGATTTCAGTCTTATCCTTCGATCGGCTCAAAATCCACAGCGCCATGCTTGCACAGCGGGCAGATGATATCTTCCGGAAGTTCATCGCCTTCATAGATGTATCCGCAGACTTTGCATACCCAGCCTTTTTTGCCTTCGGTCTGTGGCTTTGGCTTTACATGTTTCTGGTAGTAGGTGTAAGTCATGGTATCCTGATCGCTCATGACACGGGCCTCTGTGACGCTGCAGATGAACATTCCGTGAGTGCCGAGATCCACATAGTTTTCTACCTTCAGGGACATGAAAGCATTGATATATTTGTCCAGGAATACCAGGCCGTTGTCGGAGTGGTTTACTTTCTGTCCGGCAAATTTATCGGTGCTTCTGCCGGACTGGAAGCCGAACTGCTCAAAAACAGAGAACGGAGCATCTGTGGACAGGCAGTTTACGTTCATGATACCGGTCTGCTGGATCACGTGGTGAGAGTAGTTTGCCTTGTTGATGTTGACAGCCACGCGATATGGGTTGTCGGTAAGCTGTGTAACGGTATTGACGATCAGACCGTTGTCCTTTTTGCCATCGTTGGAGGTTACCACATAGAGGCCGTAACCGATGCGGAACAGAGCAGTCATATCATTCTTGTTGGCAAGATCATCGCTTTTTGCAATGTATTCCTGGCAGAGCTCATCAGCCATAGCTTCCATCTGCCTGCGGTTTTCTTCATTTACTGCAGACATGATCTTAACTGTGGTATTCAGCCAGCTGATCTTTTTGCATTTGGAAAGCATTTCTTTCATAACCTTCGCTGCCAGCGGTGCCCAGGTTCCGTTTTCAATCAGTCCTACCGTGCGGTTCTGGAAGTTGTGCTCTGTCAGACGGGTAATAAAGTCGTTCATAAACGGATAGATGCCTGCATTATATGTGGTGGTTGCGAGAACCAGCTTGGAGTAACGGAAAGCATCGCTCAGTGCCTGGGACATATCGTCTCTTGCAAGATCATAGACAACAACGTTTGGACATCCTTTGCTGCGGAATTTATCGGCCAACTGCTGAACGGCCATTTTTGTATGACCGTATACAGAAGTGTAGGCGATCACGATTCCGTCATCCTCCGGTGTGTAGGAAGACCAGGTATCATAGAGGCTAATATAATGTCCAAGATCTTCAGTAAGAACCGGTCCGTGGAGTGGGCAGATGGTCTGGATATCCAGAGCTGCGGCTACTTTCAGAAGATTCTGCACCTGCACACCATATTTTCCAACGATGCCGATATAGTATCTTCTTGCCTCATCGTCCCATGGTTCCTCTGCATCCAGGGCGCCGAATTTTCCGAAGCCGTCTGCGGAAAAAAGAACCTTTTCTGTGCTGTCATAAGTGACCATAACCTCCGGCCAGTGAACCATCGGTGCAAATACAAAAGTCAGATCGTGTTTTCCAAGGGAAAGGGTTCCGCCGTTATCTACGATGATCTGATGACCTTCCAGATCCAGGTCAAAGAAGTTCTGCATCATGGCGAAGGCTTTTTTGTTGGAAACAACGATGGTGTCCGGATAAGCCTTCAGGAAGTTTGCGATGTTGGCTGCGTGATCCGGTTCCATATGCTGTACGATCAGATAATCCGGTTTCCGGTCGCCCAGAACTTTCTGGATATTATCAAGCCATTCGTGAGTAAAATTTGCATCTACCGTATCCATAACCGCAATTTTTTCGTCCAGGATCACATAGGAGTTGTAGGACATGCCGTTCGGCACTTTGTACTGGCCCTCAAAAAGGTCAACCTGATGATCATTAACGCCTACATATTTGATGGTATCTGTGATTTTCATGAGCGATTCCTCTTTTCTTTCTATGGTGGATTTATTTATATGCTTCAGTGATTTGTTTGTTTCTTAACTTTGATAAAAATATAACAGAAATTGATGGCAAAAACTGTTGCAAATACAACAAAACAGGAAAAATTTCCAGACTTTACATTTTTTTCGTGCTGGTATAAAATCAGAAACATGCAGCAAAATAAAATGCGGATAGTTGCTTTGAGAGTCCTCTTACATAGTCTTGTATACAAAGAGGAAAGTACAGATATGCGGAAGAGTATTTTGCCGGTGGGAGGAAAATTTATGGAGCATATCACTTTATTTACGGATATTTTGCCCGAAGAACAGGAAAGAATGCGTGTCTGCTTTAAAGTCCGGGAGAAAGTTTTTCAGAATGGAGAAACCATCATGGAATATTCCAGCTCCATGAAAAAGATCGGTCTGATCCAGGAGGGAAGAGCAGTTCTCTACTGCTGCGACGAGGATGGAAATGAGTATGTCATCGATGAACTGAATAGGGACAGTGTATTTGGCGAACCGTTTCTGCTTCCGTCAGATTCCCAGCATTATTATGTATGTGCCACTACCGTGACGAAGGTGCTGTTTATTGATTATGAGCATGTGATCAAGCGCTGTGAAAATGCCTGTCATCATCACAGCCAGATGGTCAGTAATCTTCTGCAGATGACAGCCCTCCGTTCCAGGCAGCAGACGGATCGGATATACATGCTTTCACGATCCTCCACCAGGAAGAAGCTGATAGCTTATCTGCATTCTCTGGCTGCGGAAAAAAATGCCGGGAAATTCAAGCTGCCCATGTCCTATACCGCACTGGCCCAGTACTTAAGTGTGGACCGTAGTGCCATGATGCGGGAGATCAAAAATCTTTCGGATGAGGGTGTGATCCGAAGAAACGGACGGAATGTGGAGCTGCTTAAATAGAGGAGAAGATCATCATGAATGTTACAGTAAGAAAATACGAAGAAAAAGATCTTCCGGATCTGATCCGGATATGGAATGAGGTTGTAGAAGACGGTGTGGCTTTTCCACAGGAAGAATGCCTTAACGAAGAGACAGGAAAAGCTTTTTTTGCAGAACAGACCTATACAGCTGTAGCAGTAGATGCGGAAAGCGGAAACGTTTACGGACTTTACATTCTTCATCCGAATAATATCGGAAGATGCGGTCATATCTGTAACGCCAGCTATGCGGTAAGCAGAGATTCCAGAGGACTTCACATTGGAGAAAAGCTGGTATCCGACTGTCTGACCCGGGGAAAAGAGCATGGTTTTGGTGTCCTGCAGTTTAATGCGGTTGTGGCCTGCAATGTTCCTGCAAGACATCTTTATGAGAGACTTGGATTTACCCAGCTTGGCGTGATCCCGAAGGGGTTCCGTATGAAGGATGGACATTATGAGGATATCTGTCCGTATTATCATGAACTGTAAGAGAATTTTGAAAGGATTTTTAAATGAAAAATCTTCAGATCACTGCATACATGCAGCATTTTATACGGCAGCAGGTCATGCCGGGAGACATCTGTATCGATGCAACAATGGGAAATGGCAATGACACGGCTCTGTTAAGCCAGCTTGCAGGAAAAAGGGGACGGGTTCTGGCTTTTGACATTCAGAAGCAGGCACTGGAACATACGAAGGAGCGACTGAAAAGAGATAACTGTCCGGAAAATTATCAGCTTCTTCTGGAGTCTCATGAGAATATGGATGTTTATGCAGAAGAAGAAACCGTGTCCTGCATCACCTTTAATCTGGGATATCTTCCCGGCGGAGACCATTCGGTGGCGACCAGAGCAGACAGCAGCATAAGTGCGGTGGAAAGCGGACTTAAGCTTCTGAAAAAAGGCGGACTTATGACACTTTGCATTTACAGTGGCGGGGATACAGGATATCAGGAACGGGATGAGATGCTTGCGTTTATCCGTCAGTTGGATCCTCATAAATATCTGGTGATCCTGTCGGAATATGCAAACCGGCCTAATGATCCGCCCATACCGGTGCTGATCATCAAACTGCAATGAATACATAAATCGGTTACTGTCCGAAATACAGGACACAGAGCCCGGAGGGAGCTATCATGAATGATTACATATATTATTATCTGCTTGCAGTCAATATCCTGGCCTTTGTGCTTTTCGGAGTTGACAAGCAGAAAGCCCGTCGTAATAAATGGCGGATCCCGGAGAAGACCTTGATCTTAAGTGCTGTCATTGGTGGCAGCGTCGGGGCGATCCTTGGCATGAGATTTTTTCACCACAAAACCCGAAAAGCCAGATTTGCAATTGGTGTACCGGTGATACTGCTGGTGCAGATTGGTGTGGTGTGCCTGGTACAGTGGGCGATGAAGTAAAACTATAAATGCAATAACCATAAATACAATACCTGTCTGAAAAAAATAAGACAGCTGTCACAGGACAGAGGAGAGACCAATACTCCACGCCTGGGGCAGCTGTTATTTTTTTTATAAAAGGATGCTCAAAAATTCCTTCTTGACAAATACTTTTATGATGATATAATTTGATAATCAAAATATTTTAAGATAAAAGATAATTCAGAGAACAGCAGTACAGATTTATACAGACTGATTTAAGACAGATATCATGGAGAAAAATATGACAGGTAAAATATGTGGAACCGGTTCGTGGGCACCGGACAGAGTGTGGGATAACAACGATCTGGCAAAGATGGTGGAAACCAGTGATCAGTGGATTCGGGAAAGAACCGGTGTGGTACAGAGACATATTGCAAAAGAGGACGAAGATACTGTGACGATGGCAGCGGGGGCAGCATTAAAAGCTCTGGAAGACGCAGAAATGAAGGCAGAAGAAATCGATCTGATCCTTGTGGCAACCATTTCTCCAACAGAGATCATGCCCTGTGTGGCATGTGGGGTGCAGGAGCGGCTCGGAGCGGAAAAGGCTACCTGCTTTGATCTGAACGGCGCCTGCACAGGATCTCTTCTGGCACTGAACACTGCGCAGGCATACCTGGCCCAGGGAATATATAGGAATGCCCTTGTGATCGGAGCGGAAAAACTGTCCGGTTTAACGGACTGGACAGATCGTGGCACCTGCATTCTTTTCGGGGATGGTGCGGGAGCAGTCGTGCTGAGAGCAGAAGAGGGTGGAAGCTATGCACAGGTAACCCATTCCATTGGAAAAAAAGGCGGTGCACTTACCTTACAGAGCAGAAATCAGATCCGTTATGAAAATGATCCGAAGGCAAAGGAAACCTACATACAGATGAACGGAAAGGAAGTGTTCAGCTTTGCCGTGAGCAAGGTACCGGAGGCTGTGAAGGAGCTTCTTTCCCGAGAGCAGGTTTCCTGTGAAGATATCAGTTATTATCTTCTCCACCAGGCAAATGAGCGCATCATCCGTTCTGCAGCAAGGCGGCTGGGCGAAGACATTTCCAAGTTCCCTATGAATATGGACAGATACGGCAATACTTCTTCCGCAAGTCTTCTTATCCTCCTGGATGAGATGAAAAAAAGTGGAAAACTGCAGCGGGGTGACAGAATGGTCCTTGCAGGCTTCGGCGGCGGACTGACGTACGGAGCAAGCCTGATCGAGTATTAAAGCCCCTGTTAATGAATTGTTAAAATAAGGCTACGTAGTGAATGCGGATGTTTTTATCCGCTTGATCCAAATAAACCGCGGATGCTTTTATCCGCTTGATTTAATTTTCCGGAGGTAAAAGATGAAAACAAAAGTTACAGAATTACTTGGTATTGAATATCCCATCATCCAGGGCGGTATGGCCTGGGTGGCAGATCATCACATTGCGGCAGCAGTATCCGAGGCAGGCGGCCTGGGACTGATCGCAGCGGCAAACGCACCGGCAGAGTGGGTGCGTGAGCAGATCCGTGAGGCGAAAAAACTGACAGATAAGACTTTTGGTGTAAACATCATGCTGATGAGTCCAAGTGCCGATGAGGTTGCGAAGATCGTAGTAGAAGAAGGGATCAAGGTAGTAACAACCGGTGCCGGAAGCCCGGAAAAATACATGGAAGCATGGAAAGCTGCCGGAGTAAAGGTGATCCCGGTTGTTGCATCTGTAGCTCTTGCAAGAAGAATGGAGCGCTGTGGCGCAGATGCAGTGGTAGCAGAGGGAACCGAGTCCGGCGGACATATCGGTGAGACAACCACTATGGCGCTGGTACCGCAGGTCGTGGATGCAGTAAAGATCCCGGTAATTGCAGCAGGTGGAATTGCAGACGGTCGTGGGATCGCGGCAGCCTTTATGCTGGGTGCAGAAGCCGTACAGATGGGAACCCGATTTGTGGCAACAGAGGAATGTCACGTACATGAGAATTACAAACAATTCCTTCTGAAAGCCAGGGATATCGACACAAGAGTAACCGGCCGTACCACAGGTCATCCGGTCCGTACCTTAAGAAACCCTATGACAAAGGAATATCTGGAGAAAGAAGCTGCAGGTGCATCCTTTGAAGAACTGGAAATGCTGACACTTGGTGGCCTCAGGAAGGCTGTTGTTGACGGCGATGTAAAAACCGGAAGCGTTATGTCCGGACAGATCGCAGGTATGGTAAAGGATGTACCGACCTGTAAGGAGCTGATGGCAAGACTGATCAGAGAGACAAAAGAGACTGTAAAGAAAAACAGTTTTCTTGTGGAGGAATAATAAATGGGAAAAACAGCATTCATCTTTCCGGGCCAGGGTGCACAGAAGGCCGGAATGGGAAAAGATTTTTATGAGAAATACGATACAGCAAAGGATGTTTTCGACTCTGCCGGTGAGTGGCTGGATCTGGATATGAAAGCACTTTGCTTTGAAGAAAATGACAGGCTTGACCTGACTGAATATACACAGGCTGCACTGGTCACTACCTGTCTTGCCATGGAGAAGGTGGTAGAGGAGATGGGACTTCATCCAGATGTAACTGCAGGACTAAGCCTTGGCGAGTACTGCGCTATTGAAGCTGCCGGCGGCATGGAGCTGAAGGATGCTGTTACTACCGTGAGAAAAAGGGGAATCCTTATGGAGCAGGCAGTTCCGGCAGGTAAGGGAAGCATGGCAGCAGTTATGGGAATGGAGACAGAGAAGATCGAGGAAGTGCTTGCAGACATTGCAGATGTAAGCATTGCAAACTACAACTGTCCCGGCCAGATCGTGATCACAGGCCTTGCGGAGGCAGTTGCGGAAGCCTCTGAAAAGCTGAAGGCAGCCGGAGGAAGAAGAGTGATCCCGTTAAATGTCAGCGGACCGTTCCACTCCGCAATGCTTGCCACTGCAGGAAAAGAACTTGGAAAGGTTCTGGAGGGTGTCACACTTCATGAACTTAAAATCCCGTATGTGACAAACGTGACCGCAGAGTATGTGGAAGATCCGGCGGAAACAAAAGCACTTCTGGAAAAACAGATTTCTTCTTCCGTGCGCTGGCAGCAGAGTGTGGAAAATATGATCCGTCAGGGAGTTGATACATTTGTTGAGATCGGACCGGGAAGAACCCTTGCCGGATTTATGAGAAAGATCGACAGAAATGTAAAAGTATATAACATTCAGACCGTAGAAGATGCAGAGAAGGTCTGCCAGGAACTGGTATAAATATTGGAAAAAAAGATAAAGAATCAAAAATAAAGCAGGCATAGTGCAGCAGACAGAAATGCCAGGTAACAAATGCGGATCACGGATGACCGCATAACATCAGAAAGGAATTCATATGTCAGAGAAAAAAATCGCAGTTGTAACAGGCGGTGCACGTGGGATCGGGAAAGCCATCGCCCTGGAGCTTGCAAAAGCAGGAAACCTTGTAGTGATCAATTATAACGGCTCAGAAGAAAAAGCCCGGGAAACAAAAGCAGAGATCGAGGCAGCCGGCGGCCAGGCAGATATCCTGCAGTGCAATGTGGCAGATTTTGATGCATGTGAAGCTTTTTTCAAAGCTGTTGCAGAAAAATACGGACGTGTTGATATCCTGGTAAATAATGCCGGAGTTACGAAGGACGGACTTCTCATGAAAATGAGTGAGGAAGATTTTTCCAGAGTTGTTGACATCAATCTGAAAGGAACCTTCAACTGCATCCGTCATGTGTCCAGAATGATGCTGAAGCAGAGAAGCGGCCGGATCATCAGCCTTTCATCGGTGGTAGGCCTTCGTGGAAATGCAGGACAGGCCAATTATGCGGCATCCAAAGCCGGGATCATCGGTCTTACAAAATCCGCTGCAAAGGAGTTGGCATCCAGAGGGATCACGGTCAACGCTATTGCACCGGGATTTATCAAAACAGACATGACGGACGTGCTTTCTGACAAAGTAAAAGAAAATATTGCGGCATCTATCCCCATGGGAAGCATGGGAACAACAGAAGACGTGGCAAAGGCAGCCGCATTTCTGGCATCAGACGGTGCACGTTACATCACAGGACAGGTACTTCGCGTAGACGGCGGAATGGCAATGTAAAGAAGGCTCCCCGGAGTCAGGAGGATAGATTGATGAAAAGACGAGTAGTAGTAACAGGACTTGGAGCAGTAACACCGATCGGAAATGATGTGGAAAGCTTCTGGAACGGAGTAAAAGAAGGAAAGGTGGGGATCGGACCGATCACCCGTTTTGATACGACCGGATACAAGGCAACACTGGCAGCAGAGCTTAAAGATTTTGTGGCAAAGGATCGCATGGATCCGAGAACTGCAAGAAGAATGGAGCCTTTTTCCCAGTATGCGGTAGCGGCTGCATTGGAAGCAGTGGAAAATTCCGGGCTTAAGATGGAAGAGGAAGATCCGTACATGGTAGGCGTTATCATCGGCTCCGGTGTGGGAAGTCTTCAGGCTACCGAGACCAATGAGAAGAAGCTTATGGAAAAAGGTCCTTCAAGAGTGGATCCGCTTCTTGTTCCGAAGATGATCACAAATATGGCAGCCGGAAATGTTTCTATCGCTACCGGCGCAAAAGGAAAATGCACCAACGTGGTAACGGCATGTGCGACAGGAACACATTGTATCGGAGATGCTTTCCGTGCCATTCAGTATGGTGATGCAGATGTAATGCTTGCCGGTGGTACAGAGGGAGCTGTCTGCCCTATCGGTATCGCAGGCTTTGCAAGCCTTACTGCACTGAGCACAAGTGAGGATCCGCTGCGTGCATCCATTCCGTTTGATAAAGACAGAGGCGGTTTTGTTATGGGCGAGGGTGCAGGTGTGGTTGTTCTGGAAGAGCTTGAGCATGCCAAAAAGAGAAATGCCAATATCCTGGCAGAGGTTGTGGGATACGGTGCAACTGCAGATGCTTTCCATATCACATCTCCGGCCGAGGACGGAAGCGGCGCCGCACGTGCTATGGAAAATGCCATGAAGGAAGCAGGTGTTGCACCGGCGCAGGTAGATTATATCAATGCACACGGAACCGGAACACATCACAATGATCTGTTTGAAACAAGAGCTATCAAGCTTGCGTTTAAGGACGCTGCCAAGGATGTAAAGATCAATTCCACAAAATCCATGGTGGGCCATCTTCTTGGCGCAGCAGGAGCTGTTGAGTTTATCGTATGCGTAAAATCCATTCTGGACGGATTTATCCATCAGACAGTGGGAACAACAGAAACAGAGGAGGAGCTTGATCTGAACTATATGATCGGCGCTCCGGCAAAACAGGAAGTTCGTTATGCAATGAGCAATTCCCTTGGATTTGGAGGACACAACGGAACATTGCTTGTAAAGAAGTATGAGGAGGACTGAAGCTATGGAATTTAACCAGATCCTTGAACTGATCGATCACGTATCTGCATCAGAGCTTACTGCCTTTACATATGAGACAGCAGATCTGACCTTAAGTATGGAGCATGGAAAGCCACAGATCATCCAGGGGGTTATGGGAGAAACTGTGGAAAACATTCCGGCAGTAGGAATGACCGGTGGAAAAGTCCGCAGGGCAGTGAATACAGCACCGGTGGCAGGCAAAGATCCTGTGGTACCGGCTTCAACAGATGAAATGGCAGTGACAGGAAAAACTGTGGCAGAAGCACAGGGAGTGAAAGGTACTGAGCAGTCGGAAAACGTACCACAGAGCGGGGAAGATCAGACAGGCAGCCTGGTAACATCTCCGCTGGTAGGAACCTTCTATGCTGCACCGTCACAGGATCTTCCGCCTTACGTTCAGGTGGGAGACAAGGTAAAAAAAGGACAGGTTCTTGCAATCGTGGAAGCTATGAAGCTGATGAATGAGATCGAAAGTGATTTTGACGGCGAGATCGCAGAGATCTATGTGGAGAACGGACAGCCGGTAGAATACGGTCAGAAGCTTTTCCGTATCCGATAAGTACCTTCAGATCAGAATCAGAGAATAAGAAAAATTATTGTTTCAGGAGGATAGAGAATGAAGCATCTTGATGTAAAACAGATCGAGGAGATCATTCCACACAGACATCCGTTTCTGCTTGTGGACTATATTGAAGATTATGAGCCGGGTGAATTTGCTGTCGGATATAAATGTGTGACCTTCCGCGAGGATTTTTTTCGGGGACATTTTCCCCAGGAGCCGGTAATGCCGGGTGTTCTGATGGTAGAAGCGCTGGCACAGGTGGGTGCGGTAGCCATTCTTTCCCTGGAGGACATGAAGGGAAAAACCGCTTATTTCGGAGGCATCAACAAGTGTAAATTCCGCAGAAAGGTAGCTCCGGGAGACAAGCTCCGTCTTGAAACAAAGATCATCCGCAGAAAGGGTCCTGTAGGCATTGGTTCTGCAGTGGCATCTGTGGATGGCGAGGTTGCCGTAGAGGCTGAGCTTACATTTATGATCGGGTAAGGTGATTGTATGATTCGAAAGTTACTGATCGCCAACAGAGGCGAGATCGCGGTGCGTATTATCCGTGCCTGCAGAGAAATGGGAATTGCCACAGTGGCGGTTTATTCTGAGGCAGATGAGGAAAGCCTTCACACACAGCTGGCGGACGAAGCAATCTGTATCGGACCGGGACCATCTGCACAGAGCTATCTGAATATGGAACAGATCATCAGTGCAACCATGGTTTCCGGTGCGGATGCCATTCATCCGGGATTTGGCTTTCTTTCTGAAAATGCCAGATTTGCGGAGCTCTGTGAAAAATGCGGGATCACATTTGTGGGTCCTCCATCAAAGGTCATCCGTATGCTGGGCAATAAAAAAATTGCAAGAAGCACCATGATCGCAGCAGGTGTTCCGGTAGTTCCGGGCAGCGAAGGGGATGTGGAGGATATTGAAACCGGTCTTAAGGAAGCTGAGAGGATCGGTTATCCGGTGATCATCAAGGCAGCTCTTGGCGGCGGCGGAAAAGGCATGCGTGTGGCAAACACACCGGAGGAATTTCCGGAAGCCTATGCAACCGCCAGAAAAGAGTCTGAGATCGCTTTTGGCGACGGTACCATGTATATTGAACATTTCGTGGTAAATCCGAGACATATTGAGTTTCAGATCCTTGCAGACAGCTTCGGAAATGTGATCCATCTGGGAGAGCGTGACTGCTCCATCCAGAGAAATCATCAGAAGATGATCGAGGAATCTCCAAGTGCTGCAGTTTCTCCGGAATTAAGAGAAAAAATGGGGCATGCGGCGGTGACGGCGGCGAAAGCAGCCGGTTACGTAAATGCGGGAACGATCGAATTTCTTCTGGAACCGGATGGAAAATTCTGGTTTATGGAAATGAATACAAGGATCCAGGTGGAGCATCCGGTGACAGAGTGGGTAACAGGTATCGATCTTGTAAAGGAGCAGCTGAAGATTGCTTCCGGAATGCCTCTTGAGATCGCTCAGGAGGATGTCCAGATCCAGGGACACGCCATTGAGTGCAGGATCAATGCTGAAAATCCCCAGAAAAATTTCCGCCCTTCGCCGGGAACTATCCAGGGAGCGCATTTTCCGGGAGGAAACGGGATCCGTGTGGATACCTGTGTGTATAACGGCTGTAAGATCCCGCCTTATTATGATTCCATGCTTGCGAAGCTGATCGTTCATGCAGGTAACCGGAAAGAAGCCATTGCAAAAATGCAGAGTGCTCTTGGTGAGGTGATCATTGACGGAATCGATACAAATATTGACTATCAGTACGAAATCCTGAAAGATGAGGATTATCAGTCCGGAAACTTTGACACTGGCTTTCTTGCCAGCCATATCATTGCGGGAGTGAAGATCAATGAGAATTAAGCACATGTTCAAAAAAACAGTCAGGGATATCCGGGGGGAGGAACAGGAAAACATTCCGGAGGTGCCGGATAACCTGATGCGTAAATGCAACGCCTGCAAAGCGGCGGTTTTTGTAGACGAGGTAAAGCAGAATCAATACATCTGTCCCCACTGCGGAAATTATTTCCATGTACCCGCTTATCGTCGGATCAAAATGATCGCAGATAGAAAGAGCTTTGTGGAGTGGGATGCTCACATGGAAGAACAGAATCCCCTTCAGTACAGAGGCTACGAAGAAAAGCTTCAGGGTCTTCGTGAAAAGACAGGGCTTGATGAGGCTGTAGTTACCGGAAAGTGTACTATAAAAGGGACACCTGTGGCACTTGGTGTCTGTGACTGTCGTTTCATGATGTCCAGTATGGGAGAAGTCGTGGGGGAAAAGATCACGCGGGCTTTTGAACGTGCCACAGAGGAGAAGCTGCCGGTAATCCTCTATATCTGTTCCGGCGGTGCCAGAATGCAGGAGGGCCTGGTTTCCCTGATGCAGATGGCAAAAACCAGTATGGCCATCCGGAAGCACAGCGATGCCGGACTTCTTTATGTGCCGGTCCTCACAGACCCGACAACAGGCGGCGTGACGGCAAGCTTTGCTATGCTGGGAGATATTATCCTAGCAGAGCCGAAAGCGCTGATCGGTTTTGCAGGTCCCAGAGTGATCGAACAGACCATCGGGCAAAAGCTTCCCAAAGGCTTCCAGAGAGCGGAATTTCTTCTGGAACACGGCTTTGTGGACAAGATCGTAAAGCGTGAGGAGCAGAGGATCGTATTGGCGGATATTCTGAGATTACATCAGGATAAAGTTCTAAATAATGTACAGTCCGATAATACGGACATTAAAAATGGGTTCAAGTCTGACAATCAGGAATCGATGAAAACTGTTGAGGAAGATAATAGGATCTGGCCGGACTTCGTTCCATCCGGAGATTTCACTCCCTGGGAACATGTTCAGTTTGCCAGAGCCAAAACACGTCCTACAGGAAAGGACTACATCGAAGCGCTTTTTGACGATTTCATGGAATTTCACGGAGACCGTCACTGCGGGGATGATCCGGCAGTGATCGGTGGTGTGGCATTTTTCCACGGACAGCCGGTAACTGTCCTTGTACAGGAAAAAGGAGAGGGTACAAAGGAAAACATTACCCGGAATTTCGGAATGGTATCTCCGGAGGGGTACTGGAAATCCCTGCGCCTGATGCAGCAGGCAGAGAAATTTCACCGTCCGGTGATCTGCCTTGTAGATACGCCAGGCGCATTCTGCGGGCTGGAAGCTGAGGAACGTGGACAGGGTGAAGCCATTGCAAAAAATCTCTATACACTGGCAGGTCTCACAGTGCCGGTGCTTTCCGTTGTGATCGGTGAAGGCGGAAGCGGAGGGGCCCTTGCCTTGGCGGTGGCAGATGAGGTATGGATGCTGGAGCATTCCGTTTATTCCATCCTGTCCCCGGAGGGCTTTGCCTCCATTCTCTGGAAAGACAGCAAAAAGGCAAAGGAAGCAGCAGCAGTGATGAAGCTCACAGCTGCAGACCTTTACCAGATGGGGATGATCGAGCATGTGATCCCGGAAGCAGAGCCTGTAAGCCGTGAGAACATAAATGATATTGCGGGTTATCTGGAAAACGGAATTGCGGATTTTCTTGAGAAATATGGCGAAGAAGAGCCGGAGAAGCTTCTGGAACATCGCTATGAACGTTTCCGGAAAATGTAGAAGCAATAAATGCAGTGATTTTGTAGCCCGCAAAGTAAAAATCCAGTGGAAAAAATGCCATATTTATGTTACGATGGCTTCATAAACAGAGAACCGGAGAAGCCTTTTTGCTCCGGAGAAACAGGAGCGGGTAGAGTGGACAATCGGGAAGTTATAAATGACGTGCTGGTGAATCTGTTCAATGAGATCCTCCGACTGGAGGAGGAAGCCATCATCACAGATAAATATAAAGATATTTCCAACAATGATATGCACATTATCGAGGCTGTAGGTCTTGGAGGGGGGAACATGTCCTCCATTGCAGCCAAGCTTAAGATCACCGTAGGCTCCCTCACAACATCTATGAACAGTCTTGTAAAAAAAGGCTATGTGAAAAGAGAGCGAAGTGAGAAGGACCGGCGTGTGGTATTTATCCAGCTTACAAATAAGGGACGTATGGCATATCATCATCATGCGGAGTTTCACAGGCAGATGACAGAAGCGGTGATCGCAGAGCTGAATGAGAATGAGACAGAAGTGCTGGTAAAAGCACTGGACGGACTGCGTAAATTTTTCAGACAGTATCACGAACAATGAAGAAATGTATAATAAAAGCATCCGGATCGGTAATAAAGGACAATTACCGATCCGGATGCTTTTTGCATAACAGGCATTTTCGACACGGACATTTATTGAAAATGATATTAAATGTCGCCTTTGTTTTTGTGATACGAGAGTTTATTCGTCCCAGCCATCCTGGAAGCGGATATTTACAGAGATATTGCGGACAACGTCTCCTTCCTGAAGTTCCAGATCGCTCTCATCGGAAACCGGAGGAAGCTTTCCCTCAAATTCCATAAGCTCTGTGTAGATCCAGTCGTATGCAGCTGCATTGGCATTTTCGATGGCATCATCCAGCGTGTCACCGTTGGCTTCACAGCAGGCAAGATCCGGGAAAAAAGCATTGTATTTTTTATCCTCTGTGGGACGGAAAACTGCGGGATATATAAATTTCATAGGTAAGATTCCTTTCTTTTTTAAAATGAAGTGATCCGTGTAATACTACGAATATGGATAGTTTTACCTGACCAAGGTAAGTATATACCAATTTCAGAATGAGGGCAAGCGAGTTCATGATCCAATGAAAGATCTAAATAAGAACAGCAGAGTTTTTGGGATGCTATAATCAGAAAATTGTCGTATATAAGTAAAAATGATAGATATATAAAACTTTTTATCCTTGTATGTAGGAAATATAGATGCTATACTGTGTAATACAGAGTATGAACGGGGGTTCGAAAGACCTGACGGGAGGCACAGCTATGATTTATACAGCTTTGACGAAAAAAGCTATGAAGGTGGCGTACGAGGCACATCATGGACAGACAGATCGAAGCGGGACACCTTATATCTTTCATCCATTTCACGTAGCGGAGCAGATGGATGATGAACTCAGTGTATGTACGGCACTTCTGCACGATGTGATAGAAGATACAGAGATCACATTTGAGGATCTTACCGGAGAATTTCCGGAAGAGGTTGTGGAGGCCTTACGTTGTCTTACAAGAGATAAGAATATGAATTATTTCGATTATATCCGGAAGCTCCGGAAGAATCCGATCGCAAAAAAAGTGAAGCAGGCTGATCTGCTCCACAATTCTGATGTAACACGTCTTTCTGACTGCGAAAATATGTCTGCTGAACAGATATCACGGCTGCATGGAAGATATAAACGGGCTTTGGAGATACTTCATGATGC
The DNA here is from genome assembly GCF_023669475.1 of Blautia sp. MB18-30. Taxonomy (NCBI): domain Bacteria; kingdom Bacillati; phylum Bacillota; class Clostridia; order Lachnospirales; family Lachnospiraceae; genus Blautia; species Blautia sp. MB18-30. The sequence continues at coordinate 49,276 of NZ_JAMOYY010000016.1, forward strand.
CAGGTGATATTATTTTCGCACAAGTCATTTATTGACTTTTATTCAGTTTTTTTCATGCGCATGATCCACACAAAATATCCGTGACCTCAGATATTATTGAGGATCTTCTTAGCGGAAATATGGATTTCTTGCATTGATCTCCACGTAGCATTTGATCGCATATTTGATAAATTCTATGATTTTTTTCATTTTATTTTCCTCCTCTTTTCTTTAACTTACAAATGCATTATAATAAACTCTCGGAAATATTACGTGCCAAAAACACAGAAAAAGTAGTCAAATATTGCGGAGAGAAAAATCCATGTTTCCAGTATACGAAGAAAAAAAGAAGAATCTCCATATTCATCTGCGGACCTCAGCCCATGCTTCACCCCATCTTCATAACTCCATAGAGTTTATCTATATCACAGAGGGAACTCTGGAGCTTGGTATGGGACAGGAGCTTTATCATATGGAAGAGGGAGATTTTGCAGTGATCTTTCCGGATGTGATCCATCACTATCAGGTGTTCTCTACGGGAGAAAACAAAGCAGTCTATCTCTGGGCAAAGCCGGTATTGACTGGTCAGTTTGCGGATATCATTCAGAACAGCTGTCCGGAAGACCCGGTTATAAAAAAGGAGCAGGTGCATCCGGATATTGTAAATGCGGTACGGTGTCTCAGGGCAAACCGCAAGGAGAAGGATGATAATCTTGCAGTGGAACAGGCGTATGTGCAGATCCCGGGATTTGAAAGTCAGAGGACTTTTAACCGGGTATTCCGGGAACGGTACCGGATGACACCAAGAGAATACAGAATATTATATAAGGAAAAATATTTACGAGAGGAACAGACATGATCACAGTAGAGCTGGAACATTTCAGCCTTGATAAAATATGCGATTCCGGACAGTGCTTCCGGATGAGAAAGCTTGGAGACGGACATTTTTCCATGGTGGCGGGAGACCAGTATCTGGAAATGTATCAGAAAGACGGAGTGGTGGATTTCTGCTGCTCTCAGGAGGAATTTATCTGTTACTGGGTGCTTTATTTTGATCTGGATACGGATTATGAAGCTTACATGAATGCTGCTAATCCACGGGATAAATATCTGGGTGCCGCAATAAAGGCAGGAGACGGGATACGGATATTAAGACAGGATCTCTGGGAAATGATCGTTACGTTTCTGATATCTCAGCAGAACAATATCAAGCGTATCCGCAAATGTATCGAAACCATCTGCCGGAAGTACGGAGAGCGAAAAAATTCATCTGCAGGTGTGGAATACTACGCTTTTCCGACTGTAGAGGCGCTGAGTCAGGCAACGGAAGAGGAGTTAAGAGGATGCGGCCTGGGATACCGGGCAAAATATATCGCAGTAACGGCCAGGACCATTGCATCCGGTCAGATCTCCCTGGAAAAAATCTATGATATGCGTTACCCTCAGGCAAAGAAGGAGCTGATGAAGCTCTGTGGTGTGGGAGAAAAGGTAGCTGAATGTATCTGCCTGTTTGCACTGCATCATATGGATGCTTTTCCCATAGATACCCACATCCGTCAGGTCATGGACGTGCATTACAAAAGAGGATTTCCCAACCGCAGATACAGAGGAATGCGTGGGATCATGCAGCAGTATATTTTTTACTATGACTTGTACTCATAGACTGCGGATGCTATCATAGGTGAAAATAAAGGAAAAATCCACGGAGGAAAAAGTAATCAAAAAATATTTACTGCGATTGAGACAACCACGTATAAAAAAGAAAGAAAACAGATATTATATCCGGGGCTATAAGGGAACGGAAGTGATCATCCGTACAGATCATGAGATCCTGAAGAGGATTGCCTACAGGCGTACCTGCGTGAAACAAGTCTGCATTCCTGGAAGATACGAAACAGAAACAAAATATATCTATACAAGAAAAGAAAACAGAAGAAGCCGCCCAGTCATAGTTCCGGGCATTCCGACCGGGAGAGAAGCGGCTATGCCACGTGCCGTGCGGACAGTGCTCCATGCTCTTTCCTATGGCGGGATCGAAGTGGAGGCTTCCAGAAAGCTGGCAGATCTTAAGAAGATGGATCCTATGAGGATCTTTTACAGGACACTGGATGCGGAAGTTTATAACGGAGACTATAAAGTGCCGATCCGTCTGTTTTTTCCAACAGAAGAGGACATGGAAAACGGTGCCGCCTCCGGAAAAAAACCACCGGTGATCCTGTTTTTCCATGGCGGTGGCTGGGTTACGGAAAGTGTAGAGAATTATCAGCGGGTTTGTGCCAGAATGGCACAGTCTACCGGTCAGATCGTGGCGTCTGTTGAATACAGGCTGGCACCGGAATACCGTTTCCCGGTGGGACTGATGGATTGTTATGCAGCTGCGAAGACTTTTTACACCAATCGTTTTCTTCTGAATACGGATCCGGATCGTATCACCATTATGGGAGATAGTGCAGGCGGAAATCTGGCAGCGGCTGTATGTATGATGGCCAGAGACCGCGGAGATTTTTTTCCCAAAAAACAGATCCTTATTTATCCGGCACTGAACAACTGTTATACGGAAGACTCTCCTTTTGAATCCGTAAAAACAAATGGAACCGGTTATCTTCTCACAGCGGAGAAGATGGAAGATTATCTGAAATTCTATGAGAGTTGTCCGGAAGACAGGAGGAATCCCTATTTTGCGCCGATCCTGGAGAAGAATTTTCGAAATATGCCGGATACACTGATACTTACCGCTGAGTTCGATCCTCTTCGGGATGAAGGTGAGGCATTTGGTGAAAAACTGAAGGAAGCGGGAAATCGTGTGGAAGTGCACAGGATCGCAGGTGCGTTTCACGGGTATTTTGCACTGGGGATCAAATTTCTGCATGTGCAGGAGAGCTTTGCATATGTAAATCGTTTTCTGGAAACAGAGGAACAGGAAGAAGGAAAGCATCATGAAGAACGAATATGCACAGTGGAGAAAACTTGACAATGCGGCGCTGGCGTTCCCGGCGGTGACAGGAAAGAATGACACCAGGGTATTTCGTTTTTACTGTGAACTGAAAGAAGAGATAAAAGAAGAAAACCTGCAGGAAGCCCTGGAGAGGACACTGGAAAAATATCCTCTTTTCCGTGCAGTTTTAAGAAAGGGACTGTTCTGGTTTTATCTGGAGAGACGTGATATTCCGGCAGTGGTAAAGAAAGAAGCAGGTGCACCCTGCAGCGGACTTTATATTCCGGACAAAAAAACGCTTCTTTTTCGGGTGAGCTATTATAAGAACAGGATTAATTTCGAGGTATTTCATGCGCTGACGGATGGAACGGGAGCCATGCATTTTCTGATGGAGCTGGTGAAAAATTATCTTCAGGAGACGCACCCATCCGCAGAGCTTCCGGAGCTTTTTTCGGATGAAAACATTACGGGCAGGGATATGGAGGAGGACAGCTTTTCCCAGTATTATTCCTCCGATGCGCCAAGAAAGAGAGAGTCCAAGAAGCCTGCTTTCCAGTTAAAAGGCGAGAAGCTCAGGCAGGAGGATATGAATATCACGGAAGTCTGTGTTCCGGTAAAAGAGATCCACGCCCGTGCAAAAGCGGCCGGTGTATCGATCACGGTTTTCCTTACGGCAGCACTTATCTGGGCGATCCATGAAGAAGTACCTCAGAATCAGGCGAAAAAGCCCATTGGTCTGATGATCCCGGTAAATTTGAGAAATTATTTTCCGTCCCGGTCTATGGCAAATTTTTTCGGATGGATCGAGATCAGCTGTTATTTTCAGCCTGATACAGCCTTTGAGGATATTCTGAGCTCCGTAAAGGAGCAGTTTGCAAAGGAACTGAGTAAGGACGTGATCGAAGCAAAGCTGAATGATTTGGTAAGCCTGGAGAAAAATCCGATCCTGCGTCTGGTACCACTGGAGATCAAAACCCCGTTCCTTCTTGCCGGGACAACTCTCGGAGGGAGGTCTATCACGGCGATCTATTCCAATGTGGGGATCATCCGGATGCCGGAGGAATATCGGAAATATATTCAGAGATTCGGACTTTTTGCAAGCACGGACAGTCTGCAGCTGTGTTCCTGTTCTTTTGGAGATGAGATGGTTTTAAGCTTTACGTCCAAGATCCCCAATGGAAATATTGAGCGGAATTTTGTGGAGAGACTGAAAAATGAGCAGGTATCCTGTAAAATTCGGGAGAATGATCTTCCGGGACAAAAAGAGGAGCAGAAACAGCAGATGAAGCTTTTTGAGAGCTTTACATTTCTGTGTATTGTGCTGGCTGTGGTATGTAATCTGATCGATTATCTGCTGGATAGTCATATAGGCTGGGCCTGGTTTGTGACTGCAGGGGCGTTCTGCACCTGGCTGATGGTTTCAGTGGCTTATGTGAAGCGGCGGAATCTTCTGAAGAATGAGATGTGGCAGCTGGTGATCGCAGCTGTTGCAGGAGTGCTTTGGGATGTGTTTACCGGTTGGCGTGGCTGGTCTGTGGATTATCTGCTTCCTCTGGCTTCGCTTGCTGTGATCTGCTCCATGTGGGTGATCACTGCGGTACAGAAGCTGGAGGTGGCGGAATATATGATCTATCTTCTGGAAGCAGGAGCTTTCGGAGGAGTGATCCCTGTGATCCTGCTGGCTGCCGGTGTGGTAACGGTGCTGTATCCGTCGCTGATCTGTATATGCGTCAGCTTTCTGATGCTGGTATGGCTGTTCCTGTTTAAGAGGAAAGATATGGTGCGGGAGATGCAGAAGAAATTCCGTGCATAGAAAATAAAAACAACCGTCGATCTGCAGAGGACTTTTTGAAGATCTGTCTGCAGACCGGCGGTTGTTTAGCAAATAAAGGAAGTTCCCTGCAGAGCTGCGAAAAGCAATAAGCAGAGGGGAAAACTTGCCCGGTGTTCGGAGATCAGAATCCGAAGTCCTCATAGTCCTCAGGTGTGAACTTATGATAGATCATATGCTCACCCTCCAGGGACAGACAATACCGGTAGTCATCCGGAATCCCGTCTTCGAAATATACAAGATAATCAAATCCGGTTCCGGTTGTTTTTTCCATGTGTACATGGTCGGAATAAGCATGAAAAACGTCCATCACTTCATCCAGAGTACAGCCATGACGGGCAACCGTGCCTATAAAGCGTACCAGAAATTCACTCGGCTTCCGGTTTTCGTGAACGTAGTCCGAGGCCTGAGGCGGCAGGGTGATGCAGAAACGCCCGTTTTTGGAAGAAGCCGTTACTTTTCCAAGACGGTCACAGGCATGATCTGAGAATTCTTCCATTGCATGCTGCATTTCTTCTTCCGTAAGCTCTGTGCCAAGAAGGCGGTTCAGAGACTGCAGCGGATAATAAAAACGGGTAACTCCGCTCATGTATCCGATCTTTACCTGTTGTTCCTGGATCATATCCAGGAGATTATTTTCCAGTTTTTTGAAATTCATTATGTTTTTCCTTTCCGGGGTCTGAAGGTTTATTGAACTGCATACATTCAGATCCCATTTTTTTCGCAGATATCATTGAGACAGCAGCGGTCACAGTAAGGCTTTGTCCGCGCTGTACAGACTTCTCTTCCATGATTGACAAGACGGTGGCAGAGATCATTGCCTTCTTCCGGAGGGATGATCTTCCAGAGAGCCATTTCCACCTTTTTTGGATCCTTCATGTCATGGACAAGGCCGATGCGGTTGGAAAGGCGGATACAGTGAGTATCTGTTACAATGGCGGGCTTGCCGAATACGTCACCCATGATTAGGTTTGCGCTTTTTCGGCCCACACCGGGAAGTTTCAGAAGCGCGTTAAAGTCTTCCGGCACCTTGTCGTGATACTGTTCGTGGAGAATGCGCATACAGGCGCTGATGTCCCGGGCTTTGCTTTTTCCAAGGCCGCAGGGACGTACAATGGCTTCGATCGCTTCCGGCTCTGCTGCTGCCAGGGCTGCCACATCTGGGTATTTTGCATAGAGATCCTGAACAACTACATTGACCCGGGCATCGGTGCACTGAGCTGCCAGACGGACACTTACAAGAAGCTTCCAGGCATCATCATAATCCAGTGTACAGTCTGCATCCGGATATTCCTTTTTTAAACGGCTGATAACTTCATAGGCCAGTTCCTGTGTTGTCATTTGTATATGAACCATCCTTTCAATTTCGGTTATATTACTGAATTACTACAGCCAGGATGATACCACAGCATTCGGAGAATTACAAGGTGGACAGGAGTACAGAAGCAGTGTGTGGCATTTGGGAATTTTATCAGCAGAGCAATTTTGGGAATCCCCCCCAGGGGCTTGTTAATACCCTGACAATTTGGTACATTAAACGTGACCTGTGAGGGACCTGATCTCCCTCACGTGAATAGAAAAGTGCGGAGGAATCAACGTGGAAAAACTTCTCGATGAAATCGAATCTTACTGGAGCACCCGTACAGAAGGGTACTCCGAAGTGAATCATAAAGAGCTTGCAGGAACGCAGAAAAACGCATGGCTTAAGGTGCTGACCAGTCAGTTTCCGGACAAACCCAAGGAAGAGATCCGTATCCTGGATATCGGAACAGGCCCCGGATTTTTTCCTGTGATCCTGGCAGAAGCCGGATATCATGTAGATGCAGTGGATTATACGGAAGGAATGCTGGAAAAGGCAAAGGAAAATGCAGGAGACCTTTGCCGGAATATCCGCTTTTTGAGGATGGATGCACAGAAGCTGGATTTTGAGGATAATACCTTTGACGTGGTCATTTCCCGAAATCTTACCTGGAATCTGGAGCATCCTGATGTTGCTTACAGAGAGTGGGTCCGTGTACTGAAGGTAGGAGGAAGACTTCTGAATTTTGATGCCAACTGGTACGGTTATCTTTATGAGGAAGAGCAGCGTAAGGCCTACGAAAACGACCGGAAAAATGTGGAAAACAACAGCCTGGATGATCACTATCTCTGTACGGATATTGAGCGCATGGAGCGGATTGCCCTCCAGGTACCGCTGTCAAAGATCAGTCGTCCCCAGTGGGATGTAAAAACTCTCAGAGAAGCAGGACTTCTTGGGATTCGCACAGACACAGAAATATGGAAAACGGTCTGGAGTGAGGAGGAGAGATTAAATTATCAGTCCACACCAATGTTTATGGTAACTGGTGTAAAGCCGGATCATTTCCTGAATCTTCCGGTTGCGGCAGGAGAAAAAACAGAAGGCTTTCTTGAGCTCGGAGATGGAGAATTTGTCCTTCCTGCAACCATCATCCGTGGAAAAGATCCTGGAAAAACCGTTCTCGTCACAGCAGGTCTTCATGCAGGAGAGTATGTAGGGATCCAGACTCTGATCGAGCTGTCGAAGCGGCTGAAACCGGAAAAGGTAAAGGGCCAGCTGGTTCTGGTAAAGGTACTGAACCGGGAAGACTTTGAGAAGCGTGCAGGCAGCATCAGCTGGGAAGACGGAAAAAATCTGAACCGTGTTTTCCCTGGCAGAAAAGATGGCACAAAAATGGAACGACTGGCAGCGGCCATCACAGAATCCCTGATCCGGAAGGCAGATTATTATATCGATCTTCACGGCGGTGATGATTATGAGGAGCTGACTCCGTATGTATATTTTGCAGGCGTGGCAAAGCCAGAGATCGTGGAAGCTTCCCGAAAAATGGCAGAGCAGGTTGATGTCCCATATATGGTACAGTCAAATGTGAGTACAGGCGGCGCCTACAATTATGCGGCAAGTACCTTCCATATTCCGGCGGTCCTTCTGGAACGCGGCTGTATGGGAACCTGGGAACGGGAGGAAGTGGATTCCATGCGAAGAGATGTAAGAAATATCCTCTGCAGCATCGGAGCCTATAACGGAATCCGTTCCCACAGTACGTACTATCCGCTGAAAATGGATGATGTGCGTTATCAGTGCGCCAGTGTCAACGGTCTCTGGTACCCGGTGAAGAAACCAGGCGATATTGTTCATCAGGATGAGTATCTTGGCGAGATCCGTGATTATGAGGGAAATGTACAGGAAATCTGTCGTGCAGACATGGATGGTGTGATCCTTTATCAGGTATCCAGTCTTCAGGTTGTGGAAGGCGGCCCTGTGATCACCTACGGAAATATCGTAAGAGAAAAAGACGAGCGGAAAACAAGGATCGCCCAGTACTGGACCAGGCGCAGCGACAGCTTTCTGGAACAGAGAAGAGCAGAGCTTCACAGTGCACTTGCAGGCCGCTGGATGACTGAGCTTAAGAAGTATCTGCCTGAGAAAAAGAATCTCCGGATCCTGGATGTAGGCTGCGGAACCGGATTTTTTACCATTCTTCTTGCAAAGGAGGGCCATCAGGTAACCGGGATCGATCTGACGCCGGATATGATCACTCATGCAAAGGAGCTGGCGGAGGAAGAAAAAGCAAACTGCCGGTTTATGGTGATGGATGCAGAAGCTCCGGATTTCCCGGATGAGGAATTTGACGTGATCGTATCCCGAAACCTTACCTGGACACTGCCGGATGCAGAACACGCTTATCAGGAATGGTTCCGCGTGCTGAAACCAGGCGGAGTGATGCTCAATCTGGATGCAAACTACGGAGCAGCAGACTTTGCGGACACTGCGGATCTTCCGGAGAATCATGCCCATCATCAGATCCAGGATGAGCTGATGCAGGAATGCGAGGATATCAAGCGGCAGCTGCCCATCAGTTCTTTTCTGCGTCCGGCATGGGATCTGGAAACGCTGAGCCGTATAGGTGTGGAAGAATTTTCCTTTGATCTTGGTATCAGCAAACGTATTTATACAGAAAAAGACGAGTTTTATAATCCGACCCCGATGTTTTTGATCTTTGCGAAGAAACCGAGGTAGGATCATGCTCAATATAAAACAGATCCAGTATTTTGCGGCCTGTGCCAAAACAGGCTCCTTCAGCCAGGCTGCAGAGCTGCTTTTTACCACGCAGTCAAATGTAAGCAAGGTAATCCGTTCCATGGAAGATGATATGCGTACCCAGCTGTTTGTCCGTCATGCAAAGGGCATAGAGCTGACACCGGAAGGAGAGCGTGCATATATCCATGTGCAGAGGATCCTGGAAAATATAGATGAACTGGAAATGCAGGCACAGCCACTTGCAAAAAGCAACCTGTGTGTATGCTTTCATCCCAGCTCCTGGTTTGCGGATACCTTCGTAACGTATTATGAAGCACATAAGTGCGATGATCTTCATTATCAGGTTTACGCAGCAGATACCCATGAGATCATAAAACGTGTGAAAGCCAGACAGGATGATATGGGATTCGCCTATGTGATGCAGAATCAGCTGGCAGCGTTCCAGTATTTTCTTTCCCGGAATTACCTGGAATTTGAGCTGCTGACGGAAACCGAGGTAAATATTTATACCGGGAAAAGGAAAGCAGATACAGCAGATGAGGGAGATTTTAATATGTCCCAGCTCAGGCTGATCCAGAGATTTCCCGATGAATTTTCCCCGGATAATTACCGGAACCTTGTAGAGGAAAACGGTCATTCCGCAGTGGAGGCAGAGACCGTAGTCGTAACAAACAGTGATTATATCGTGGAACGTCTTCTTGGGTCCGGAGAGTTGTGTAATATCAGTGGTGCGGATCTTTCCGGCCGTGATCCGGGATATTCCTCCGTGAAATATACATTTCCGGGAGAAGGCCAGAAACTTGTTTACGGGTGCATTTGCCGGAGAGGTGAAGAGCTCAGTGAACAGGGAAAGGATTTTCTGGGATTCGTGAAGGAAAGACTTCAGATTTCCGGGAAGTGATAAAAGAATAAAGCAAAAGACCAGACGGGATTTTTCTGCACGGGACACAGGTTCCTGATACAGAAAAGTCCCGTTTTTTATATGGAATACACATCCATGCTAAAACCGACTGTCCAATATCCCCGTACCGGGGTTGTCCGAAAGCTGTTAAATGATAAAATAATATCAGCAGCACACTCCGCGTGCTGAATATAAAAACACTGTGATGCACATAACCTCCGCGCACTCCTATTTGTGCATACAAATGTTTTGTCGAATAATAACACGACCCTTTCAAAAGCAGTTATGGTTTTGGATGCCATAACTGCTTTTGAAATATGAACACAAATCGCTCCACGATTTGTGTTCATGAGCATGCAGCAGAGCGGAATGCGAATGTCTGTCTGAACTGTAAAGGGCAGTGGGAAAGGAAAATTATGAACAAAGAAAATAAACTCGTCATCCGGATCCTGAAGCGGATCCTTCTGCTTGCTGTGGTTATGTTTCTGCTGTCTGTGGTGGTGTTCTGGCTGGCGAGACTGGCACCGGGAGATCCCCTGCAGTCCTTTTACGGAGATTCCCTGGAAATGATGACCAGCGATGAGGTGGCTGCGGCCAGAGCGAGACTAGGACTGGATCAGGGGATCGGGGTACAGTATGTAAGGTGGTTTACCAATGTAGTCCATGGTGATTTCGGATTGTCGCTGAAATACAGGCAGCCGGTTATGAATGTGATCAGACCGCTGATCGGAAATACTCTGGTGCTGGGAGGAATTGCTTATATTGTGATCTTTATACTGGCAGTTCTGATCGCCATATTCTGTACGCTTCATGAGAATCAGTGGATCGACCGGCTGATCTGCAAGATCGGAACAGCAGCCTATTATGTGCCGGCTTTCTGGCTTGGTGTGGTACTGATCCTGATCTTCAGTGTAAATCTTGGATGGTTTCCAAGCAGCGGTGCCTATGATGTGGGAATGGCAGATAGTATCGGCAATCGTATGAAGCATATGATCCTTCCGCTGGTAGTAATGATCTTCAGCCATCTCTGGTATTACGCATATATGATACGTAACAAATTCCTGGATGAGGTGCGGAAGGATTATGTACTTCTTGCCAGATCCAAGGGACTTTCCAAAAGAAGCATTGTCTTCGAAATGTAATGCCGACGATCGTGAGTATTATGGCAGTTTCGGTACCCCATGTAACGGGTGGGACTGTAACTGTGGAAGCTGTTTTCAATTATGCGGGAATTGGAAATCTTGCAGTGGAATCTGCTAAATATCACGATTATAACCTGCTGATGATCGATGTGCTGATCACGGGATTTATCGTATTTTTAAGCAGCTTTGTTGCACAGACTGTCAATGAAGAGATCGATCCAAGAATGAAGGATTCGGAGGTGAGGGTATGGTAGCTGACCGGAAGCTTTCAGAAGCTGAGCTTTTTCAGGTAGTTGGTGCCGGGTGGAAGCAGCAAGGATCTGAAAAACGAAAAAAAACATTTCGGGAAAAGCTGAAGGGGAAACCGGTATTTTCCATGGTCCTGCTTTTTCTGATCGTTTTGGGCTGTGTATTTGCAAATGTTGTTGCAAATCATGATCCCTCAGGTTTTTATCTCCAGAATCTGAATACACCGCCGGGAAAGGAATTTATCTTTGGAACGGATTCGCTTGGAAGAGATATTTATTCACTGATCTGGTATGGCGGACGGGTTTCTCTGGTGATCGGGCTTCTGGGAGCTGCGATCATTACTGTGATCGGTGTTACCTACGGATGTATCAGCGGAACAGCAGGTCCAAAGGTGGATTCGGTTCTGATGCGGTTTACGGAAATGTGCGGAAGTATTCCGACCCTTCTGCTGATCCTGATCCTGTCTGCGGTCCTTCAGGCCAATGATGTGATCAGCATATCTGTGATCATCGGTATTACCGGGTGGTTTGCACTGGCACGTATTGTAAGAAGTGAAGTGCGGCAGATAAGGAACAGTGATTATGTGATGTATGCAAGACTCTGCGGAGGAAGTTTTGGATATGTGATGTATCACCATCTGATTCCGAATTTTGTTTCGGCGATCATGTTTGTGGTGATCTCTTCGATAAGCAGCTGTATTACCATGGAATCTACTTTAAGCTTTCTTGGCCTTGGGCTTCCGGCAGATGTAGTTTCCTGGGGAAGTATGCTCTCGCTGGCAAATAAAGCACTGATCATGAATACCTGGTGGGTGATCGTGATCCCGGGAGTTTTTCTGGTCATTACTTTAATGTGCATTACCAGTATGGGAAGCTTTGTGAGAAGTGAGGTAAATAATCATTACAGTAATCTCTGATGCAGTCAGAAAAAATATTTGGACGCAAACCGTGATAAAACATTCCGAAGTGTGGATAACCGGTTTGAAAATAAGGAAAGATGAGGAAAACAGAGTGAAAAAGAGAACAGGAATCAACTATGGCAGAAAATATGCGGCGATAACGCTGGCAACAGTGACCGCAGCATGTACAGGAGCAACTGCAGGCAGTGCGGTAACCGTAGCTGCGGCAGAAGAAAACAAAACTCTGGTATATGCAGGTGAGTCAGAAAGTACGATCAATCCCCTTCTGAATAACCATGATGAACTTCCGGATCTTATTTTTTCAGGACTGATGAAATATGATGCCAATGGAAAGCCGGTAGAGGATCTTGCAGAGAGCTATACCTTTGACAAGGATACCAATACCTATACTTTTAAGCTTCGAGATGGTGTTAAGTGGCATGATGGAGAAGATTTCAATGCAGAGGATGTTGTATACACCTATAAGGAGCTTACAGAGGATGAAACCCTGGGAGCCAGCATCACCAGCAACTATCAGGACATTACAAGTATTGAGGCACCGGATGATCAGACTGTGATCTTTACACTGGATCAGTATGATGCTGCCATGCTGGATTACTTCACCATGGGAATCCTTCCAGAGCATCTTCTGGAAGGGGAGGACATAAATACTACATCCTTTAACCAGAATCCGGTGGGAACAGGCCGTTATAAATTTGAAGACTGGGATGCTACCGGCGGAATGATCACACTGAAACGAAATGAAGATTATTACGGAAAGGTTCCGAATATTGAAACCGTTGTATATCGTACAGTATCGGATGAGACTACAAAGGCAACCATGCTCCAGTCCGGTGAGGCGGATCTTGCATGGCTGAATTCCAACTATGCTTCTCAGTTCAAGGATAAGGACGGATATAATTACTGGGAGTTCACCACAGCAGATTACCGTGGAGCGGCCATGGATATGAGCACAGATTTCTGGAAGGAAAACAGAGATTCCATCGGCGTTCTGAATTATGCGCTGGATAAGGATTCCATTATTGCAGGTGTTCTTGCAGGACAGGGAGAGGCAGCTTACAGCCCGATCCAGAGAAACCCTCTCGGAACAGATAAGGAAGCCAATATCTACTCCTATGATCTGGATACCTTTGCAAAGAAGATGGAAGAGCTGGGATGGAAAAAAGGTGATGATGGGATCTATGAGAGAAACGGACAGAAATTCCACTTTACCATCCAGGTACGTGATTACGAGGAAGAGCGTGTGGATATTGCCAATGTCATGTCTGATATGCTGAAGCAGGCTGGCGTGGAAATGGAAGTAAAGCTTGTTACCAAATTTGACTGGGATGCAGGATACAATGGATTTCTTGCCGGCTATGCAACACAGTTTGACCCGGATATGGCATATGTAAACTTTGTAACCGACGCAAGTGGAAACAACATGCATTATTCCAATGCAGATGTGGATAAATATCTTGAGGAAGGCCGTCACGGTGAGACTGAGGAAGCCAGAAAAGAAGCATATAGTGAATTCGAAAAGGCATATGCCAAGGCACCTGGAATCCTTCTGGTTGCTTATCTTCAGGGAGATTATGTAGGCGTTTCCGGACTTGACGGACTGGATACCACACGTGTTCTGGGACATCATTCCGTAGGTGTTATGTGGAATATTGAAGACTGGACCATTACAAAATAAGGAAAAGATCATGCAGGAAACCGTTTTGGAATTAAAAAACTATTCGGTAAGCTTTGACACACCGGACGGCAAGGTACAGGCCGTCCGGAATGTTGATCTCACGGTAAAAAAAGGAGAGATACTTTGTATCGTAGGTGAGTCCGGATGTGGAAAAACCGTTATGTGCCGTAGCGTGATGAAGCTTCTGCCACCGAATGCACATGTAAAAAGCGGAGAGATCAGTCTCTGCGGAGAGAATATCACAGCCTATAAAAGAAAAAAAATGGAAAAGCTGTGCGGAAGTAAGGTAAGCATGGTGTTCCAGGATCCTATGCTGACGCTGAATCCGACGATCCCTGTTGGCAAACAGATCACAGAGGCTATTATCAAAAATCAGAAAGTATCCAGGGATGAGGCGAAAAAAAGAGCTGTGGAAATGCTGAAGCTGGTAGGGATTCCGGATGCAGAACAGCGCTATGGACTGCAGCCTCATTTTTTTTCCGGAGGAATGCGTCAGCGTTGTGTGCTGGCTATTGCACTGGCCTGTGATCCGGAAATATTATTTGCCGATGAGGCGACTACAGCACTGGATGCAACCGTGGAAGCAAAGATTCTGGATCTGCTTCTTGAGCTGAGAGAAAAAACAGGGATCAGTATTGTGTTCATATCTCATGATCTGGGAGCTGTTGCAAGGATCGCAGACAGAGTTGCAGTTATGTATGCAGGAAAGATCATTGAGATCGGGACAGCGGAAGAGGTTTATTATGATCCCCGGCATCCTTATACCTGGGGACTTCTGTCTTCACTGCCTGTATTTGCAGGTGAAAAAGGGGAGCTGAATCCGATCCCCGGAATGCCGCCCTCTCTTTTGAATCCTCCGCCGGGAGATGCATTTGCCGTTCGAAATCCCCAGGCGCTGGCAATCGATTATGAACAGACTCCGCCGATGTTTAAAGTCAGTGATACGCATTATGCAGCCACATGGCTTCTGGATGAAAGAGCTCCGAAAATAGAAAAGCCCGCCATTTTGAAGGACAGATTACAGGAAAACAGCGGCCGTAAACAGAAACCGGATAAAAAGGAAGCGTCATTTTTACAGAAAACAGAACAGAAACAGGCGCCTGTACTGATCGAAGCCAGAAATCTGAAGCAGCATTTTCGTATCCGTTCCGATTATACGATCCATGCAGTGGATGATGTTTCCTTCCGTATCCGGGAAGGTGAGATCATGGCACTGGTGGGAGAGACCGGCTGCGGAAAATCCACAACAGCCAGAACGCTTGCAGGAATCTACCGGCCCACAGGCGGGGAGATCTTTTATCAAGGAGCAAGAGTGCCGGATAAAAAGGATCCTTTCGGAATGCGGAAGAAAATGCAGACTGAGATCCAGATGATCTTTCAGGATTCGGGTGCTGCACTGAATCCCCGAATGAGCATACGGCAGATCATGCTGGAGCCTGTAAAGATCAGCCGTAGGATCCGTGACAGAGAAATGCTGGAGAACAGGCTTCGGGAAATCCTGAAGGAGACAGGACTGGATGAAAGCATTCTGTCGAAAAAGCCGGGAGAGCTTTCCGGCGGACAGAGACAGAGAGTTGCCATAGGAAGAAGCCTTCTCATGGAACCACGTCTTATCATTGCAGATGAACCGATCGCATCGTTGGATATTTCTATCCAGGCACAGATCGTCATGCTTTTTAAAAAGCTTCAGCAGGAAAAAAGATTTTCGTTTCTTTTTATTGCCCATGATCTGTCCATGGTACGTTTTTTAAGTGATACAACCGGTGTGATGAAAAACGGAAAGCTGGTAGAAATGGCACCTACAAAAGAGCTTTTTGAAAATCCGCAGCATCCTTATACACAGTCCCTGCTTTCTGCGATCCATATCCCGGATCCGCTGGAAGAGAGAAAACGGAGGCTGATCGAGTATGAAGAGCCACAGTCTCTTGGAGAGGGCTGGAAAGAATTATCCGCATGTCACTGTGTGAGAATATAAGAACATGATGGAATACATATGCATGACAAAATGGAATATGTAAAATCCCCCCGCCGGGGTTGTGGCAGAACAGCCGTGTTGTTAAACTTTTGTTATTCGAAATACTGAGAAACAAAGTGCGGAGAGGAAAATATGGGAAAATATATAATAAAACGGTTGCTGCAGTTGATCCCGGTCCTGATCGGGATCACATTTCTTTCTTTTGCCATGATGCGGCTTGCCGGCGGAGATGCAGTAACTTATATGTATGAAAATGCAGGCTCTGCAGTATCCCAGGAGGTCATTGATAAGGCAAAGGCAGAATATGGCCTTGATAAACCATTCCTTGTACAATATGCTGCCTGGTTTGCGGGAATGGTAACCGGAGATATGGGAGAGAGCTATGTGTCTCACAGAGATGTCTATGAAACCTTTATTTCAAAGCTTCCGGCAACGATGATGCTGACTCTGTCATCGATCCTTCTTACAATTGTTCTTGCGATCCCGTTGGGAATCCTGTCAGCAGTAAAGCACAACAAATGGGTAGATTATCTGATAAGATTTTTAAGCTTTATCGGCAATTCCATGCCGAATTTTTTTGCTGCCATGGTCCTGATGTATTTTCTGTCCATCAGGCTGGGCGTTTTACCGGTAGTCACAAATACAGATCTCGGACAGAGTATTATTCTGCCGACACTGACACTGGCGATCTCCATGGCTGCAAAATATACCAGACAGGTGCGTGCCACGGTTCTGGAAGAACTGAATAAGGATTATGTGACCGGAGCCCGGGCAAGAGGGATCCGCAGTCGTGTGATCATCTGGAAGAGTGTAATGAAGGCTTCCATGCTGACGATCATCACACTGCTGGCTCTGTCCATCGGCAATCTTCTGGGAGGAACTGCCATTGTGGAAAATATCTTTATGTGGGATGGTGTCGGAAAACTGGCGGTAGATGCGATCACCATGCGTGACTATCCGATCATCCAGGCTTATGTGGCATGGATGGCGGTTATTTATGTTCTGGTAAATCTGGTGACAGATATTATTTACCACTATCTGGATCCGAGAGTACGACTTGGAGGTGACAGAGCATGAGTGGAAAAAATAATATCACAGTCCGGAAGCAGAAGATCCGGAAAAATCATACAAAAGCAAAGCTTGTCTTTTTTCTTGTGCTTACAGCATTGCTTCTGTTTGTAGCGGCATTTGCAAAATATCTCTGCCCTTATGATCCTTATGTCCAGGATCTGGCACTTGCCCAGAAACCGCCGGGACCGGAGCATCTGCTCGGGACAGACCGTTATGGAAGAGATATGCTTTCCCGTGTGATCATAGGAAGTACGACCAGTATTTATGCAACGCTGCTCCTGGTTGCGGTGATCACCGTGGTGGGAACGGCTATTGGTATTTTCTGTGGCTGGAAGGGCGGCAAAGCCGATACTGTTCTGATGCGTATCTCCGATCTGTTCCTGGCTTTTCCGGGACTGGTATTTGCCCTGGCAGTAGCAGGTGTTCTGGGAGGCGGTATCCAGAATGCGATCATTGCCCTGGCAGTGATCAGCTGGCCGAAGTTTGCGAGACTTGCCAGAGGGCTTACTCTGACTCAGAAGGACTCTGCATATCTTATGGCGGCGAAGCTTTCCGGAAGCAGTACAGGAAAGCTTCTGCTCAAACATATCCTTCCCAATATCGCAGGCCCCATCCTTGTTACGTCAGTTCTTGATATCGGAACCATGATGATGGAGCTGGCAGGACTTTCCTTTCTCGGGCTTGGGGTAAAGCCTCCAATGGCAGAATGGGGAAGTATGATCAACGATGGAAGAAGTATGCTGCAGATTTCACCATGGATGGTACTTGCGCCGGGAATGGCGATTTTTATTACAGTAATGATCTTTAATCTTCTGGGAGATACGATCCGGGATTATATGGATCCGAAGGAACGAAACAGGAGAAGAGGATAACAGGCACTTATAAATAAACATAACAGAGAAAGTGAGAGCGGAGATTATGAAGAAAAAGATTCTGGCAGCAGTGCTTGCAGCGGCAATGGGCATGAGTATGACAGGAGTTTCGGCAGCAGCAAAAAGCAAAGAAAAGAGTGAAGGAACTACCTTTGTTTACGGAACTACCGGATATAGTGAAGAAATGGGAGATGCAGGATTAAACCCTCACGACAATTATTCCGGATGGAGCTGTCTTCGTTATGGCGTAGGAGAAACACTGTTTAAGTACAATGACAACATGGAGGTAGAGCCATGGCTTGCTACAGACTATGAATTTACAGACGATAATACAGTAAAGATCACCCTTCGTGACGGTGTGAAATTTTCCAGCGGAAGAACCATGGACGGAGAAGCGGTAAAGGAATGCCTGGAGGATCTGATCGCAAACCATGACCGTGCACCTTACGATATGAAGATCGATAAGATCGAAGCAGATGGAATGACAGTAACGATCCATACTTCCGAACCATGTCCGGCACTGATCAATTATCTCGGTGATCCATATGGTGCTATCATTGATATGGATTATGGCGTACAGGGAGAGGGCGGCTCTGCAAATGTGGCAGGAACAGGCCCTTATGTTGCAACAGAGGTATCTCCAACAGAGATTAAGCTGGTAAAAAATGAGGATTACTGGGGCGGAGATGTAAAGGTAGACAACGTTATCGTAAAATCCTTCTCAGACGGAAGTGCCCTGACAGCAGCATTACAGACAGGCGATATACAGGGAACCTATGGACTTCAGTATGATAACTATGCGCTTTTTGACGGAAATCCGGACTATCAGATCAGCTCTGTAGCAACAAGCCGATGTTTCTTCGGACAGTTTAATATGAAGTCTGAACTGATGCAGGATCAGAATGTGAGAAAAGCCATTGAGATGGGAATCGATAAGGATGGCTTCTGCAGTGTGATCATGGAGGGACGAGGTGTTCCGGCAGTGGGAGCCTTCCCAAGCAGCTTTTCCTATGGAAACGATGCAGTAAAGGCACCGTCCTATGATCCGGAAGAGGCGAAAAAGCTTCTGGAAGAATCCGGATGGACAGATACGGATGGAGATGGCTATGCAGATAAGGACGGAAAGAAGCTGTCCATCACATGGCTGACCTATCCAACCCGTCTGGAACAGCCTAAGCTTGCAGAATATGCACAGTCCACTTTAAAGGACATCGGAATTGAGGTCGATGTCAACAATACAGCAGACCATGCGACGTATGCAAAGAATGGAGAATTTGATGTATATGTAAGCTCGCTTACAACTGCACCTACTGGTGATCCGGAATATTTCTTCACAAGTACAGTTGTATCTGATGCTGCCAAAAATTATGGCAAATACAGCAATTCAGATCTTGATGATATCGTAGCGAAGCTGCATGAGACCTTTGATACAGATGAGAGAGGCAAGCTTGCTGTGGAAGCACAGCAGACCATTCTGGATGATGATGCGTATTTCTTTGTTTCTCATTTGAATATGGGACTTGTGTCAAAGTCAAATGTATCAGGGCTGACTGCTCACCCATGTGATTATTACGAGATCACGGCAGATCTGGAAGTGAAATAAGATGGAATCATTGTTGAAGCTTGAGCATGTGACGATCTGCTACAACGGAGAACCGGTTGTACATGATGTGGATCTGGAACTGAATAAAGGGGAGATCCTGGGGGGGGTAGGCGAATCCGGAAGCGGAAAAAGTACCATCATCAAGGCAATCATGGGACTTCTGGGAAATGAAGGCATGGTGACAGAAGGAGATATCTGGTACAAGGGAAAAAATGTGGTGGATATGCCGGAAAAAGAATTGCGCAGACTTCTGGGCCCTGAGATCGCCATGGTCTTTCAGGATTCAGGGGCAGCCCTTTGTCCCATCCGCACCGTAGGCGATCAGATCTATGAGAGTATGCGGGAGCATGAAAGGATCAGTCGTAAAGAGTGTACGGAGCGCGCCGTCCGGATGATGGCTAAGATTGGCTTCAAGGATGGGGAACGTGTTTTGCAAAGCTACCCATTTGAATTGTCCGGCGGTATGAATCAGCGTGTGGGAATCTGTATTTCCATGCTGCAGAATCCGTCGCTTCTTCTGGCAGATGAGCCTACCAGTGCCCTGGATGTAACCATACAGAAACAGGTAGTTGAGGAAATGCTACTGATGCGTAAGGAATACGGAACAGCCATGATCGTTGTCACACACAACATCGGTGTGGTGGAAAAAATGGCAGATAAGGTTCTGGTACTGAAAAACGGAAAGGTGAGGGAATACGGAAAAACAGCTCAGGTTCTGACAGATCCGGAGGATCCCTATACAAAAGAGCTTATGAGTTCGGTACCTCGTTTGAAACGTACAGGTACCGGAAATGGAGGCAGATGATGACAGAAAATAAAAACATTCTGGAAGTACATCATTTGAAAAAAAGCTTCACCACCGGTAAAAAATCCTTCACGGCTGTAGAAGACGTAAGCTTTTCTCTGAAAACGGGGGAAGTATTAGGAATCGTAGGTGAATCCGGCTCAGGAAAAAGCACTGTGGCGAAGATGATCACACATCTGACAGAACCCACCGCCGGAGAGATTTTTCTCATGGAAAAGGATATCACACATGCAAGGGGAAAAAATCTCCGGGAAATCTACCGGGAAATGCAGATGATTTTTCAGACACCGGCAGAATCCTTTGACCCCAGATGCACTCTTGGGGACGGAATCGGGGAAAGTCTCCGGAATATGGGGATAAGTAAGAAGGAAACCAGGAACCGTGTGGAAAAGCTTCTGCTTACCTGCGGACTGACTCCGGAATATGCAGACCGGTATCCCCATCAGGTCAGCGGAGGGGAGTGCCAGAGAGCGGCTATTGCCAGATCCCTGGCTGTGGAACCCAGAGTGCTGATCTGTGATGAAGCAACCAGCGCCCTGGATGTGACTGTGCAGAAACAGATCATGGAGCTGCTTCAGAAGTTAAAAAAAGAAAACCAGCTGTCCTTTCTTTTTATCTGCCATGATCTGGCCCTTGTCCAGCTGTTCTGCGACCGGGTGATCGTGATGCATGACGGACATGTGGAAGAGGAAGGGACACCGGAAGAGATCATTGAGCATCCGAAGACAGAGTATACGGAGCAGCTGATCCGGTCAGTGCTGTGATAATGACAGATAAAAACAAAAGAACGAAGCCCTCAGTAGTGTGAAGACTGAGGGCTTTTTTGCAGGTTACACGTTGACGCATTTTCCCTCACCCGATATAATTAAAAAAGAATCGAAACCGGATGAAAACGGAATAAATATAGAGGAGACCACGAAAAATGGCAGAAAATTTACAGATCAGACTGGCAGATCCCGGTGAGGCGGATCGTCTGGCAGAGATCGAGGCAATCTGTTTTCCACCTGCGGAGGCAGCAAGTCATGAGGAAGTTGTGAAGCGTATGGGAGCATTCCCGGAGAATTTCGTTGTAGCAGTAAAGGATGAGCAGATCGTAGGCTTTATCAACGGAGGAACCACAGATAAACCAGTACTCCCGGATGAATTTTATCATGATATCACGCTTCACAGAAAGGACGGGGACATCCAGACGGTATTCGGACTGAATGTGATCCCGGAATACCGTCATCAGGGGATCGCCGGAGAGCTTGTGGAATATTTCAAGGAGCTTGCGAAAGAGCGCGGAAAAAAAGCTCTGATCCTTACCTGCAAGGAGCATATGATCCCATTCTATGAGAGCCACGGACTGAAGAAGCTGGGTGTGGCAGATTCCTGTCATGGCGGAGCAACCTGGTATGATATGCAGATCTGGTTCTGAGAAATGAAGACAGTAACAGAAGAAAAAAGAAGAGTCAGCTGCAAAAACGAAGGTCAGCTGAATAAGAAACCAGAGGAAAAATAAATGAGAATACGAATGTACAATGTGGGGTTCGGAGACTGTTTCTGTATCCGTGACAGAAAAAGCAGCCTGCTTGTGGATTTCGGGGCAGCCAACAGCAAGATCGAAGGGCGGCCACGGAGAGAGGTTTTTGATGTGATCATCTCAGATCTTACCACTATCCGCAAAAAAAATCTGCTTCTGACACATTTTCATCCGGACCATGTTTCCGGATTGCTTTATATGATGCGTTACCGAAGAGATGCCTACGAATTTGAAAAGATCTATCTTCCGGATGTATTTTCCAGTCCGGAAATGAAATACACACTGGCGCTTCTGCTCCTTGCGGATGTGACAAAAAAGGCCAGCCTTCCCGGAAGACGTGTCAGCCTTTTTGCCCTTGCAGAAGCTCTTTGCGCCAGAAGGGTAAAGATCGACCTTTTATCCAGAGGCTCAGAGTTTGAGGGAAAATATACAGCGCTCTGGCCGGATCTCAGGGAAGTCAGCCGGGAAACGGAGGGCGTATTTAATTCCCTGATCGAGAATCATGAAAATGCAATGACCGAGCTTGTGAACATTGCGGAGGAGGTACGTCAGCTGTTCCTGTCCATGACAGAGGAGATGCCGGAAGCAGAGCAGAAATCTGCTCCACTGTCTGAGGCATCTTTGGTGGAAGAGGATACAGAGGAATCCGAGCGCTCTTTGACAGGACAGACAGAGCCTGGTGGGGAAAACGAAGGATATACGCAGGAGAAGCTGGAGCTTATAATGGAAGATACAGGCGCAGCAGCTGAGGATACAGCAGAGGTTCCGGAAGAAGCCGAAAAAGAGAGAGCACGTCGCCTTAAACCGGAAAAGCTGGAAAAGAAATTCCGTGAATTACAGGCAACCGAAGAATTTCAGGCACTTCTGGAAAGTGCGGAAAAACAGGGGCATTTTCTGCGTCAGTTCCGCCACAAGATCAGTCTGGCATTTCAGAATACTGGCGACGGAGAGCTGAATCTTCTGTTTACCGGAGATGTACAGCCACAGTACATGAGGATGATCGCAGAAAACTATGATGGGAGGATTCCGCTTCATGAGCATTACTGGTGTATCAAGGTACCACATCATGGTACGGAATCCCATTTCTTTGATTTCAGCAGCTTCTCCCCGGAGAATATGATGATCCCCAACGGAGCCTACTACGACAACAGCAAGAAGAAATCCAAGAATCAGCGCACTTCCATGCAGTATGGCGGTTTATTTTATATTAATGACGCGCATATGTATTGTTCCAACTGTGACTGCTGTGACAGCTATGAGAACGGATGCTCCTGCAGGGAGTATGATGTGATATCACCATCGTATTATAAAGATATCTGATCATGTTACAGATGGATTTCTGTTGAGTTATATACGATCCGGTCATTCATGCAGACAAAGAAGACGGTAATTTCTTTGTCTGCGTTTTTGTTAAAAAGACAGGATGTACATGTGGACAGAGGAAAAGAGATACAGGAGGAAAAGTTTTGAAACAGATCGCAGACCTGCACATACATTCCAGATATTCCATGGCAACCAGCAAAGATGGCACGCCGGAGATGCTGGATCTCTGGGCGCGGAAAAAAGGGATTACACTCCTTGGAACCGGAGATATGACACATCCCATCTGGCGGCAGGAGTTGAAGGCGAAGCTGATCCCTGCAGAACAGGGACTGTTCCGGCTGAAAGATGAATATGTTTTGCCGGAGGCGTCACGCTATCCTGAAAAAGCACCCAGATTTGTATTGTCCGGTGAGATCAGTTCCATCTATAAAAAAGGCGGAAAAACCAGGAAGGTGCACAGCTTGATCCTGCTTCCGGGATTCAATGAGGCAGATGCTTTTGCCGCAAGGCTGGAAAAGATCGGAAATATCCATTCAGACGGACGTCCTATCCTTGGCCTGCCCTGTCATGATCTTCTGGAGATCATGCTGGAAGTCAGTGAGGAAGGCATGTATATTCCGGCGCATATCTGGACGCCACATTTTTCCCTGTTTGGGGCAAAGTCCGGTTTTGATACCATAGAAGAGTGCTTTGAGGATCTGACTCCGTACATTCATGCACTGGAAACCGGACTGTCCTCAGATCCAGTGATGAACTGGCAGATTTCGGCGCTGGATGGATATCAGCTGGTATCACACTCTGATGCACATTCCCCGTCAAAACTTGGACGGGAAGCAGATCTTCTGGATATTGAGCTTTCCTACCGGGGCTTGTGGAATGCGGTGCAGAAGGGAGAAGGACTTACGGGCACCATCGAATTTTTTCCGGAAGAGGGAAAGTATCATTATGACGGACACCGGAAATGCGGCGTCTGCCTGAGCCCGAGAGAGGCAGAAAAGTATAATGGTATCTGTCCGGTGTGCGGAAAGAAACTGACCATGGGTGTGGATCACCGGATCCTGCAGTTATCTGACCGTGACGAGAGTTCAGCGGCCATGCCGGAAAGCGGCCGCCCATATGAAAGCCTGATGCCGCTGCCAGAGGTGATCTCCGCCTGCGTGGGATTTTCCACGGCAAGCAAAAAAGTTCAGGGACAGTACGAGGCTCTGCTTGAGAAACTAGGTGCAGAATTTACCATATTGAGAGAGGTTCCGCCGGAAGATATCCGAAAAGCCGGCGGAGAAGTTCTGGCGGAAGGCATCCGGCGGCTCCGTGCAGGAGAAGTGTTGCGGAAACCGGGATCTGACGGAGAATATGGAAAAATAGAATTGTTTTAAGCGAAGCAGGTAAGTCCTCTGCGGGATTGCGAATATCGGCTTGATCCAATTAAGAAAATTTCTGAAATGGTGTGAAAAGAAGCAGCTGTTAAATATTTATGTATTGTGAAGAGTATTGCCGGTCATAGCGTGAGCTGCAAAAGGTAAAAGGCGATAATGATAAAGGATTGGAGCAGGATAGAGATCATGAAAGAAAAAATCGGCATTATATCAGACACTCACGGTCTTTTGCGGCCGGAGGTACTGGAAATCTTAAAAGACTGCAAATACATTCTTCATGCCGGAGATGTCAATAAAGATGAGATCCTGGATGTACTGCGTTCCATGGGGAATCTCTATGTGGTCCGTGGAAATAATGATAAAGACTGGGCGGAAAATCTCCGCACCAGTCTAAGCTTTACCATTGGCGGCGTAAAATTTTTTATGGTTCATAACAAAAAAGACGTTGCGTGGGAGCTGGGGGACACACAGGTGGTCATCTTCGGGCATACTCACAAATATTTTGAGAAGATGATCGATGGCAGACTGTGGCTGAATCCGGGAAGCTGTGGAAGAAGCCGCTTTGGCGGAGAGGTTACCATGGCGGTGATGACTGTGGAGGATGGCAAATATCAGGTGGAAAAAATCATTTTGGCGGAAAATTCCAGGAAATGATCATAACCCTGTTTATAGATCCTTTTATGCAGAGCTGTTTCTGTAGATTACTGGAATACGCTGATGCATAAAAGGATTTTTTGTATTTTATTGGATACAATCCTTGTAATTTTGGATTTGTAGCGTATAATAAAAAAACGTTTAAAACAAAAGTGGTCTTACCACTTTTGAAAAATTCGTTTGAGCGCAGACTTTGAACGCAGCTGCGTTCATGAGTATGCAGTAAAGCAAAATGTGAATATGCGCTTTACATGAATCAGGAGGGATGCAACATGAAGCATGTGCAGCAGTTCAGCATCATCCTGTTGATTTCCGTCATTGGAGAATTACTGAAAACTTTTCTTCCACTTCCGGTACCGGCCAGTGTCTATGGATTGATCATTATGCTGGTGGCTTTGCTCACAGGTATTCTGAAGCTGGATCAGGTCAAAGGTGCGGCAGATTTTCTGGTTGAGATCATGCCGGTGATGTTTGTGCCGGCTGGTGCGGGACTGATCACAGCCTGGAGTACTCTGAAACCGATCTGTGTACCGGTTCTCATCATGACGTTTATCAGCACGGTGATCGTAATGGTCGTAACAGGAAAAGTAACACAGGGAGTGATCCGTATGGGAAAGAGAGGAACTGAAAAATGATGGAATTCATAAAAAACTCCGCATTTTTCGGAGCAATGATAAGTCTGATCGCCTATGAGATCGGTCTGATCCTGAAAAAGAAGTTTAAAATGGCAATCTTTAATCCGCTTTTGATCTCGATCATCTGTGTTATCGGTGTTCTTTTGATCTTCCATATTGATTATGATGATTACAATGAAGGTGGAAAATATATCAGCTATCTGCTGACCCCGGCAACAGTCTGTCTGGCAGTGCCCCTTTATGAGCAGATCCATCTGCTGAAAAAAAATCTCAAGGCAGTGGTTGCCGGGATCTTTTCCGGAACGCTGGCCGGGCTTTGCAGCATTCTGCTTATGGCGAAATTGTTTGGCTTTGATCATCAGGAATATGTCACCATGCTTCCGAAGTCTATCACAACTGCTATCGGAATGGGTGTTTCCGAGGAGCTTGGCGGTATCGTGACCATCACCGTTGCCGTGATCATCATCACAGGAGTTCTGGGAAATATGATTGCAGAGGTTGTCTACAAGATCGCAAAGATCGAGGAGCCGATCGCAAAGGGCCTTGGACTTGGAACATCTGCCCATGCCATCGGAACTGCCAAAGCCATGGAGCTTGGCCCGGTAGAAGGAGCTATGAGCAGCCTTGCCATTGCCGTAGCCGGATTGCTTACGGTTGTAGGAGCGTCTGTGTTTGCGGGAATGATGTAAAAGGAGATATCATTGGGGATTTCAAATGCCCTTTCAAAGTGTTACATTTTACAAGTCTGTCGTTTACGGCAGGCTTTTTTTGTTGTTCGTTGGTAATATCCCGCGAAGCGTGTTACTGAGAACGGAGTGAACAGCAACGTTTTTTTTATTGTCATGGGAAAAAGGGTGAGAAATAAGTTGCGGTAGTAATGTGATAACATGTATACTGTACTTAAAAGGTTATAAGTGTTTTGCAGAATATATATAAACACTCATGACAACAAAATAATGGAGGAGTGCATATGAAAAGAAAGATGACAAGTGCATTGTCACTGTTCCTGACTGCGGCAATGCTTGGCACCAGTGTGCCTTCTGTGGTACTGGCAGAAGATTTCAGCCAGCAGCCGGACGTGCAGTGGGACAGCGAAGCGGTGGATGAAACTGCAGATCCGGAAGAGCAGGATCAGACAGAAGAAGTAACCAGTGGTATTTCTGTTTCCGACAACAATTCGGAAAATAGTTCAGAATACATGGGAACGGGAGCCGGAGATGATTTTACGTCGGATGTAACAGAAGAACCGGAAGATAAGACAGAGGAATCCGGGGAATCATCAGAAGAACAGGATCAAGATCAGAATCAGAATGGTGCGGCAGATGGGGCCGAAGAGATTTCTGAGGAAACGGAAGAACTTGCGTCACCGGAGACTGAGGAGCCGGATCAGCTGGAAGAGGAGAAGTTATCCGATGATCAGCTGGACGGAGCGGAGGAACTGGTTTCAGCAGGAGAAAGCAGTGCGACGGGGATCGTTGCTTCGGGAAATTGCGGACCGACACATGATATAGGGGGAACAGGAGTTGCAATAAACAAAGACGGTTCCAATATAACGGATACAGCAAAATGGACGCTGGATTCCCAGGGAACATTAACGATATCTGGAAGTGGAGAAACTACAAGCTATATGTGGAGCTATTCCGATGGGCTTGAGCTGAAAGAAGTACAGCCCTGGGCCGCTTATGATGATCAGATCCGGAAGGTAGTCATAAAAGAAGGAATCACAGAGATTGGAAATTTCAATTTTATGAAATGCAAAAATCTTGAGAGTGTACAGCTTCCAAGTTCTTTGAAAAAAATCTGGGAACGTGCGTTCTGGAAATGCGAATCGCTGAAAGAGATAAAGATTCCAGACAGTGTTGAGGTTATTGCAACGCGTGCTTTTTCGTCCTGCGAAAAGTTGAAATCGGTACAGCTTTCCAAAAATCTTACAGGGATTGCGGAGGGCTTGTTTTATAATACCGGATTAACGAAAGTTATTATTCCAGAAGGAATAAAAAGTATAGATGACAGAGCTTTTGGCGTGTGTGAGGAGCTAAAAGAAGTTACCCTGCCGAAAAGTTTGCAAACAATTGGATGTCAGACATTTGCATACTGTGACTCGCTGACAGCTGTTACATTACCGGATTTACTGGAAACTCTTGATCAGGAAGCTTTTTATTCCTGTAAAAACCTGAAAACTGTAAAATTTGGAAATAATCTGAAAGAAATCGGAGTATGTGCATTTGAAAATTGCGACTCACTGAATAATATCGTATTGCCAAATTCGCTGAAAACTATCGCTGAAAGAGCTTTTTTTGGATGTTCGTCACTGACATCTGTTAAATTTGGCGACAACATTACAGAAATAGGTGAACGAGCTTTGGGCAGCGGCAGGATTAAGGAACTGATACTTCCAAGGAATCTTAAAGAACTGGGAGAGTCGGCAATTAATACATCGTCTTGTACAAAGATCGTTGTGTATAAGAATCTTCAGAAAGTAGGAAAATATGCACTGGCATCATTTGGCAGCTGCGCTGTGCATGGAGAAAGTTTCAACGGCGTTTATTATCCTGGAACAGTAGATAAAGTGGACTTTTATTATGAAGGCACCAAAGCACAGTGGGAGAAGATTTCAAAAGATACAGAAGTATTTGGCGATTATGATTGTAGTTATTCCTGGCCAAGAGTCCCACATTATCATAGTGATCATTGTATCCGTTTCCACTATGGAACCACAAAATATCAGAGCCAGAGCCACAAGATCACGTTTAACAAAAATGCAAAGAACGCAACTCTGAAAACCACCTCAAAACAGGTAAAGACCAACAGCAAATACGGCACACTGCCAACTCCAACACGCAGAGGATATTATTTCCTTGGCTGGTACACCAAGGCATCCGGCGGCAGTAAGGTAACTGCGTCTAAGGTGTTTAAGCTGACAAAGAACCAGACGCTTTATGCACACTGGACGAAGGCGGATCTTGGCAAAGCAACGGTGACTTTGGCAAAAAACAGCTTTACATGGAATGGAAAGGCACAGACACCGGCCGTAACTGTGAAATTCCAGGGAGCAACCCTGAAAAAAGGCACCCATTATACGGTTTCCTGCATCAAAAACAAAGAGCCTGGAACCGCAGTGCTCACGGTCAAGGGAAAAGGTCTTTTTGGAAAAACAAAGAAGACCGTAAAATTTACGATCACAAAAGCCACACAGACGATCAGTGCCGGTGGAATGATCTGCAAACCTTCCCAGAAGGGAAAAACCGTGACACTGAATGCAACCGTAAAGAACAGTGATGGCACAAAGCTTCACTTTTACAGCAATTCCAAGGCTGTGCAGGTTGTGAATAAGGATAAAAACAAACTGAAACTGGCTGGGGTGGGAGCTGCTGTGATCACGATCAAGGCCGATGAGACGAAGCACTATAAAGCAGCAGTTAAAAAAGTAAATGTAATACAGCAGGGCGCACAGAGCATCCAGCTGAAGCAGCAGAGCTTTTTGAAATATGATAAGACAAAAGGTGTATATGTATTAAGTAAGGAGATTTTCAGTCAGGCACTGCAGATTTCTGTAAAAGGTAATGCGGCTTATTCCTGTTCTGTGGAAAACAGCGCAAAGACTTCCGCATGGCTGGATAAGAATATGCGTCTTACTGCAAGCGGAAACGGTATATTTACCCTGAATGTTTCCACGAAAACAAGTGCGGATAAGATTTATCCGGCTGCTTCCAAAAAGTTTTATATTTCCATAAAAGGAATGGCGAATTCCGCATCTGCAAACTGGAATTACAAAGTGGAAAGTGACGGCAAGATCACGCTCCTTAAATACATCGGAACAGCGACAACAGTAAAAGTTCCGGATACGATCACTCTGGATTCCAGAAAATTTAATGTAAAAGCTATCGGAGAATCTGCTTTTGCAGGAACGAAAGTAAAAAAGGTTTCCATTTCTGACAAATATATGAAATCTATCGGAAAGAGTGCCTTCAAAAACTGCAAATCCCTGCAGGAAGTACGTCTTGGTACAGGTATCACATCCATTGGCGCAGGAGCCTTTTACGGCTGCAGTGCCCTTAAGACAATTGCGTTCCCTGATGGACTTAAGGTGATCGAGGCGGAACTTATGAAAGGCTGCAGCGGACTTTCCGGAGAGATCTATCTTCCGAGATCGCTGACAACGATCCGTAAGAATGCGTTTGAAGGCTGTACAAAGATCAGTGAGATCATGATCTTTACATTCTTAAGTTCTGTGGAGAGCAATGCATTTAAAAACTGCAACAGCCTGAAGAAAGTTTATTTCTCAGGAGCAAAAGTGAGATGGAATGGTATTAAATTTGCCGCAGGAAATGAGAAAATTACAGGCGCACAGATCATCTGTAATGCGGGCGGCGGCAATACAGCCTATGAGGTTACGGATATCACAACCGAGATGCTTTTGCGACAGTATCCGGAGTATCTGAAAAACGAGGGATACAGCAAGATCCTGAATGATCTGCAGAATGACTGTTTTTCCATTATGAGCGGACATACAAGCGGAACCTTCAGCGATGAATGGTGGGCTGCCCTGAAATCCGAGATGCAGCAGGGGCATGTAGCACTGATCAAAGCAGTTCTGGAAGACCCGAAATTTACAGAAGAGAAGGTGAACAGAAGCCTGGCACTGGAACTGGTTGTGGATACTGCCGAGTACTCCATAGATGAGGATCTAAGCGGAGGAATCCAGGATGGGCTTCAGAGAGCATATAAAGTGCTGAAAAAGTTTAAATCCGGCGGTGATAAGATCTTTAAAGACGGAGATACCATGAAAAAAGCTGCCCAGGAGCTTGGCGGAACCGGATGGATGACAGAGGAAGAAGCCCTGAAGATGCTGCAGTATATGAATGGATATAAGGAGCTTCCGCTGAAACCGGGACAGACAAAACCGGATACAGTGCAGAGATGGGATCATGTGCAGTCTGTTTTTGACGGAGCGGATATTGCCATCGATGCAGTGGACTTCCTGATGACATTTCTGACTGTCCAGGCAGTGGGACAGAAGCTCGTAGATCGTGTGATCAGTCAGCTTCCGTCAGACAGCGGCCTGTATAATGGTGTTGTGCAGCTGAAACAGTATATGAACCAGCCGATGTCCATACTTATGAAGGATTTCCTGGCAGACCAGGTTGAAAAGAATGCGATCTGGCTCTTTGATAAGAAAGCACTTGCCCCAATGTGGGAAAACAGTGTCAATCTTGCGGAAGTTGTAGGAGTGGCAGATAAGATCTGCAAAGCCGTAGCGTTTATGATGGACTGCCCGACGCTGGAAGACTACAATAAGGCATGGTTCTCTTTAAATAATGCGATGGTGCTTCGGTTACAGGTGGACAGACTGAGAGCACAGCTGATCGCGGCAAAGAATGCCGGGACAGAAAATATACAGCTGGAAGACGATTATAAACTGATGATGAAGATGTATCTGAGCTGCCTGAAAAAAACAGGTCGCTATGTGGCAAAAACCATGGCAGATCCGTATGTCCTGAATGCGAAATTTGCCCGGTTTGATTCTTCACTTACCTATGAGAATTATATTCTGACCTGTAAGTGGGGACTGGCTGACAGTGGTGTGCTGAAATAAATAGCGGTTGCGGATAAAAAAAGAATGCTGTTTGTCGGAGTGACCGGCAGGCAGCATTCTTTTTTTGTGGATCTTAAAGACGAACATATTTTTGTATAAAATAAACAAATGTTCGGAAAAACCATATTTGTACCGTTTTATTGGACTAAAAATGAGCTATAATGCAAACATACAGAAAATATGTTTGGAAAATATGTTCGATAAATCGTGAGACGAACATAGGACAGGGAGGATGGATCTTATGTGGAATACAGAGAGCAGCAGGAAGGCAGTATTGGCAGAAGGAAGATATGTGGAAGCTGAGAACGGACATTGCGGCAGACAGAAGCTTTCTTCAGGAATGGCAATGGTACTGGGCGCACTTCTTACAATGGAGATCATGCTTGGCGGGGCGATGCTGTTTAATTTTGATTTCCGCGGAGCAGATATCGTTGCTGTTGTATTGTCATTCATGGTATTATATTTTGCAGTGGTAGCATCACTGACAGACAAGTAGCAGAACGGAGGAGAAAGGATGCCAAGGGTCTTTAACCAGAAGATTAAAATTTTATATCTGATGCGCATTTTTCTGGAGCAGACGGACGAAGAGCATCCGATGTCTGTGAAGGAGCTGATCTCCTATCTGAATAGTCTGGGGATCAGTGCAGAGCGTAAAACTGTCTATGATGATATTGAAACCCTGCGGAATTTTGGAATGGATATCCTGAACCGGCGGGAGCACCCGGCCGGTTTTTATCTTGCCAGTCGGGAATTTGAGCTTCCGGAGCTGAGACTTCTGGTGGATGCAGTACAGTCCTCCAGATGTATCACCAATGGGAAATCCCGACAGCTGATCAGGAAGCTGGAGAGCCTTGCCAGTGTTTATGAGTCCAGACAGCTGCGGCGACAGGGATTTGCAGAGAACCGTATCCGGACTATAAACGAGAATGTGTATTACAGTATTGATATGATCCAGCGTGCATTAACTGAGGACAGGCAGATTTCTTTTCAATATTGTGAATGGACTGTGGAGAAGAAGCTGCGTCCGGAGAATGAGGGGGAACGATATTCGGTCAGTCCCTGGGGACTTGTATGGCAGAATGAGGAGTATTATCTGGTCACTTACGACGAGAAGTGTGGAAGGGTTAAGCAGTATCAGGTAGATAAGCTCCAGCAGATCCGTATAGAGAAGGAAGTGCGATGCGGCAGAGAATTTTTTGAAAATTATGATATAGGGGAGCTGACATCCAGGACCTTCGGGATGTTTGGCGGAAAAGAGAAAACCATATGTCTGGAAGCACATAACCGCTTGGTCGGGGTGGTGCTGGATCGGTTTGGCAGAGATATTATGATACACAGGAAGGATCCTGAACATTTCAAAACACTGGTTCGTGTAAATATCAGTGACCAGTTCTTTGGCTGGATAGCCAGTCTTGGCCCGGATGCGGTGATCGTGTCACCGGATGAGGTTCGCGATAAGTACC
Organism: Blautia sp. MB18-30; assembly: GCF_023669475.1. NCBI lineage: Bacteria > Bacillati > Bacillota > Clostridia > Lachnospirales > Lachnospiraceae > Blautia > Blautia sp. MB18-30. The sequence continues at coordinate 81,865 of NZ_JAMOYY010000016.1, forward strand.
GGGAATTTCTTGAGAAAAGTCTTTCTAATTACAAATGATAAATATATGATAAAGAAAATCTGTATATAATAAAGATTCAGGAAAATTCACTCCTGAGTCTGCAGGTTTTCAACAGAAATAATATATAAAAAAATAAATGAA
>NZ_JAMOYY010000017.1:0-71096 GCF_023669475.1 Blautia sp. MB18-30
GAGGGGAAGAGCGCGAGAAGGGGAGACGGCCTTCGCAACTCCGAGTGCTTCCCCTTCTCGCAAATTACCGCCTTCCAAAAGGCCGAACCTTTATCCTAAAAATAAAAAAATAAAAACATATAAAAAAAGAGACCGTCAGACCAATAAAGTCCAACAGTCTCAAAAAAGAAAAAAACTCTTTTTATTCTTACACTTTTTTATTTATTCTTAACCTTCTCCAGCATCTCCTCAGCTCTCTCAATCTCACTCTTCTCATCCTTCGGAAGAACAATATTAAGAATAATCGCAAATACCGCTGCCGGAACAATACCGGAACCGCCGAAGATCAGGCTGATCGCCTGTGGCAGATGCACCAGGATCGCTGTATTGGAGCCAAGTCCATAACCAAGACCAAGTGCTACGGAAACGATCGTAACATTTCTCGGTCCGATCGGCCACTTGGTAATTAACTGGATACCGCTGACAACAATAGATGAGAACATCATAACAGCAGCGCCGCCAAGAACACTCTGCGGCATGATGGAGATCAGTGCAGCAAGCTTCGGGAACAGTCCGCATGCGATCAGGAAGATTCCTCCTGTAGCGATACAGAAACGGTTTACAACCTTATTCATTGCAACCAGACCAACGTTCTGGCTGAAGGATGTGTTCGGAAGCACACCGAACAGTGCTGCGAAGGAAGATCCAAGTCCGTCACACATAACACCACCGGAAAGCTCTTTGTCTGTAGCCTCTCTTCCAAGACCACCCTCTGTGATTCCGGAAATATCACCAACTGTTTCAACTGCAGTTACAATAAACATGATCAGGATCGGCACGATCGCACGTGCGTCAAACACCCATTTTACAGGCATCAGTGCCGGTACCGCAAACCATTTTGCCTGAGCAACCTTGTCCCAGTTGAGAACCCAGGCCTTTGTAGCCTCCACAGTAGCACCTGTGTCATCTACATATGTAAATGTTGTAGGAAGTACCATAGCCATGATACTTACCAGAATGTATCCCACGATAATACCGATGAGGATTGAAGAAAAGCTTGTGAAGCCTTTTGTTCCATGCTTCAGTACAATGATCACGATCAGAACTACAAAGCCTACGAAAAGGTTTTCAAGAGAACCGTAATCCTTTGCGGAGCTTCCGCCACCGAAAGAGCTGATTCCCACACCGATCAGTGAAAGACCGATTGAAAGTACAACTGTACCTGTTACAACAGATGGGAAAAATTTTCTCAAGGGCTTCAGAAAGCTTCCCAGAACAGTCTCAAAAAGACCGCCGATAAAGCAGGCTGCCATGATTGAACCATAGGCAACGATACCATTTCCCATGACTCCGGCAACGCTCTGACATACGCCGATGAAGCCTGAACTTGTTCCCATAACGATAGGAAGCTTGCCACCGACCGGTCCGATCGTAAAGACCTGTACAAGTGTAACAATTCCTGCGATCAGCATTGCATTCTGAAGTAATGCAACCTGAAGATCCCCTCCTGCTTCGATCCCGCAGGCAGCTGTGATGATCAGAAGCGGGGTAAGATTACCCACAAACATGGCAAGCACGTGCTGCAGTCCAAGGGGAATTGCCACCTTAAGAGGTGGGCGTCCGTCCAGCTCATAAGGGCTGGCTGTGTTTTTCTCCTGTTTTTCCATAATGAATCCATCCTTTCTTTCCCTATGTCCTGACGATAACATAAAAAAGAAGGCAGTTATACCCACTGCTGAATATAACCGCCCTGTTATCTGTCAGTACACGTATCGTGTCTCTTCTGTTTCGACACTCTTATCTGAACTGTTATTTCAGACTCCTGAAAAACGGGTTCATTATACAGTATCCCAACATCTATATCAAGTGTTAATTAACAAGTTGTTGATTTTTTTGCAGCTTTTTTTGCCTGGCTCTCACTCCAGAGCTCATCGGCCTGTTTCTTCCATACCTCTGCATAGTGATCACATTTTGCACAGAGATGCTCTGCTGTTTCCGGAGACTGAAGATCTGTAGATTTCGCTCCTGCACGCTCAACCATCTTGCGGAGAAGCTCAGGATTTTCAAGCATCGGACATGGACGAAGCATGTTTTTGTTGAACGGCTGACCCTTGTGATACTCCATAAAAATCGGGCTCTTCAGCGCCTCAAGGAGTGTACATTCTTTAATATTCGCATTGGAGAAATGAATGAATACGCAAGGATCCACATCTCCGTTTGCATTGATATGGAGGTAACGACGGCCACCTGCGATACATCCGCCTACATACTCTGCATCGTTCTGGAAGTCCATAGTGAAGAGAGATTTTGTGGCACGGAATCTGCGGACGCTGTCGTACATTTTGATTCTCTGCTCCGGTGTGGGAAGGAGATCTGCTGCTGCATCATTTCCAACCGGCATATAGTGGAAGAACCATGCAAAATAAGCTCCGCACTCAATCAGATGATCAAAATACTCCTCACTGCTTACTGCATCTACGTTTGCGGATGTGTAGCATGTGGAAACACCGAACGGAAGTCCGTGGCTCTTCAGAAGCTCCATAGCATGCATAACCTTCTGGTATACGCCATCTCCACGACGTCCATCTGTAGTTGCCTCTGTTCCCTCAAGGCTGATAGCCGGAACGAAGTTTTTCACACGGAGCATTTCCTGGCAGAATTCCTCGTCGATCAGAGTTCCGTTTGTGAAGGAAAGGAACTCACAGTCCGGATGCATCTCACAGATCTTAATAAGGTCTTTTTTGCGGACAAGAGGCTCACCGCCTGTGTAGATGTACATATAAGTTCCCAGCTCTTTACCCTGTTTAACAATAGAATCGATGGTCTCAAGATCCAGGTTCAGCTTGTGGCCATACTCCGCTGCCCAGCATCCTGTGCAATGAAGGTTACATGCGCTGGTAGGATCAAGAAGAATTGCCCACGGTACATTGCAGTCATTCTCTTCTGATACCTTTTCCTGCGTTGCGCTTCCCTTAAGACTGGCATTTACAATAAAGTTGCGGAAAAATGTCTGGCGTACGCCGGCATCCAGCTGATACATACGAAGGATCAGCTGATACCAGTTGTCCTTTGCCTCGATGGAGTGACGGATCGCATTTCTCTGTCCTGCATACCAGCCATCCGGTGTTACTTTATCAACCATTTCCATGATCTTCGGTATGTTTGTCTCCGGATCCTTCTCAAGATAATCCAGTGCTTTTGTTACGGTAGCTGCGATCGCTGCCTGTTTTGCTTTGTCTACGATTCCCATACTCTATTTCCTCCTATGTTATTATCTAAAGTGATTGGTTATTTTTATGTTTATGTTTAAAGCCGACTCTTGATGATCTTGATCGTCAGGATCCCGACCCATAGATTGAGGATCCCTTCCAGTAAAATGGAAAATCCTACCAGTGCCATCATCGTAGCTGCTGCTTCACATGGTCTGATAAAAACCAGAACTCCGATCACTCCGGTGACCAGTGCGACCAGCAGAATCTGCCACCACAGCGCCAGACCGAATCTCTTCGCATCTACAGACATCTGGATCTTAAACAGGGCATCTGCCAGGATCAGGATTCCGAACACGGAAAAAATAAGATCCACTGCGAAATTTTTTCTGGCTATCAGGATCACTCCCACTGCCATCAGCAAGATCCCGAAAGCCAGATCAAACTGAAATGCCAGACAGAAAGCATCTCTCGTGAAATATCCGCTGATCTTAATAGCCCCGTACAGGATCAGCATGATTCCCATAAGCACGCACAGCATTTTTACAGAGCTTTTGGGCCTTGCCATCAGAAAAATACCCAGCACACAGAACAGTAATGACATGACGATGTAGATGTTTTTTACAAGCTTCAGCTGTTTCAGGTCATCCATACGTTCCCTCCTTGATAATTTTTTCTCATTTATTGTACTGAATTATACATCCCTGTGTCGTTTAAAAAAACAGACAAAAAAGAGCCAGTGCCTAAATTTTAGACACCAGCTCAAAATTAACCGTTTCTATACCTTAATAAAATTCGAGGACATTCCTGTTCTACAGCTAAATGGATATTTTTAATCTTCATTTAGTTGAAATCATAGCTTTTCTTTCAGATTTTTGTACTGACTCTCAAGGCTCTTCTCGTAAATATACTCCAGCTTATGCATATCTGACAGGATATCATAATCCATATCATGCCGCAGCCAGTCCAGGATCACTCCCACAAATACGCATTTATAATACCGGCTTATAAGATGCCTATCTTCCTGATCCATTTCAAAGTCTCCGACCGCCCTGTTGATCAGCTCCTCCACCACACGCTCTGCGGCATGATCCAGATAATCGGCAAATACATCCCTCTGGATCGAGCGGTACAGATGTATCATGGCTTTTTTGTTCTTCTGAACTGCGTTGACAAGGATTTCCATACAGTCGCTGACTGATTCCGGTACTTTCTGATCCTTCAGAATGTCATTCAGCTCTTCCTTTACCATTGCTTCCACTGCATCCGGAATATCCCTGAAATGGTAGTAAAATGTATTCCTGTTTACTCCACAGCGTTCCACGATGTCCTTTACCGTGATCTTGGACAATGGTTTTTCGTTCATAAGTTCCGTCAGTGTATGCAGTATGATCTGTCTTGTAAAACCTGGCATTTTTTCTCCCCCATCACAAGCTTTCCTCGGGTTATTTCCTTATTATGTCATAAAAATAACATACTTTCAAGCAACAACATGTTCGAAAATGTCCATAAATCCCCGGAGATCTTTCTCCCGATAACTGTCCCATGACCTGGCTGAACAAGGTTTTGTCAGATCTCTTCTTTCTGTTCCTGCACTTTTTTCTCTGGCTGAACATGAACGATTCCCTCCACAACGGTATGGTTTCTGACCTGATTTACCACAATATCCAGGTTTTTCCAGCTGCATCGGAACTGTTCTCCGTCCTCCGGTACACGTTCCAGAACTCCGCAGACAAAGCCGCTGAAAGTATCATATTTTTCTACAGGAAGCTCCACATTTATGACCTCTGCCACATCATCCAGGATCGCTCCTCCCTGTATTTTCCAGATATGTTCTCCTGTCTTCTCAATATCATCCGGCTTCGGCAGATCTGTCCTGTCGTCAATATCTCCTACCAGCGTCTCCACAAGATCATGCAGAGTGACAATTCCCACAAAGCAGCCGTATTCATCCAGCACTACTGCAAAATAATCCCGTTTTTCCCTCATTTCCCGGAAGATCAGGTTGGCACGCATGGATTCCGGTACAAAAAACGGTGAATAACAGGCATGCTGCAGAACAGCTTCTCTGGATCTGTCATCCAGGCGGAAATAATCTCTGGTGTCCAGAATATGGATAATATCATCCTGATCTTCCCCGCATACCGGATAAAAGGTGTGACGGTTCTCTCTGATGATCCGTTCCCATTCCTCATCGGAGTCTTCCATATAGAGGACAACCACATCTCTTCTGTGTGTACAGATCTCATCTGCCGCAGTATCATCCAGGTCAAAAACATTCTGGATCATCTCGCTTTCTTCCTGCTGGATGCTGCCCTGTTCATTTCCCTCTGTAAGCAGCATACGGATCTCTTCCTCTGTGGCCTGCTCCTCTTTTTCTTCCGGTTTGATTCCCATCAGATACAGCACACCATTGGCAGTTACTGTCAGAAGTGCAGTAGCCGGCCAGACTGCGATCATCGCGATCTTAAGAAGTCCTGCCAGACGCAGAGACAGCTCATCCGGATTTTTCATTCCCAGACGTCTTGGCACCAGTTCTCCGAACAGAAGACTTACATAGGAAAGCAGTATGGTCACAATGATCATGCATACGATCTTCAGAACATTCTGTGGTACATCTATCCCTGACCTTATCAGTGCCTCTGTCATCGGCTGTGCAAAATATTCTGCCGCAAAAGCGCTCTGCAGAAATCCTGCCGTAGTTACCGTTACACGGATCGCTGTCATAAAATGTGCCGGCTGTTCTGTAAGCTTTATCAAAATCTGCGCCCGGTGATCTCCCTCTTCTGCCAGCTCCTTCATCTTCGCTTCATTCATGGACAGAACCGCCATTTCCGCACCTGCGAAAACAGAATTCAGAAAGATCAGGAACACCAGTAAAACAATTGCCTGTATCATATTTTTATTCCCCTCAGTATAGTCGTCCGGAATTATCCCGAACCAATTATAATACAGAAAGCGGACCGTTATCATCCGCTTTCCTGTTGCTTACTCTGATTATTATTACATAAGATAGCATAACCCTTCCGGTCTGTCAAACCATCAACCTCCAACCAGCAATATACTATGATATAAAAAGCAGCAGATACATACAACAGAACGGCCTTTCATCTTCCACTCTGCTGCATGCCTATGAACATCATCGCTGCACGACCTATGTTCACTCTGCTGCTTCCTTTTCCATATGATGTTTCGGAAATTCCATAATGATCTCGGTTCCCTGTCCCGGTTCACTGTTAAGCCACAGCCTGCCGTTCAGAGTTTTTACCCCGTGCTTCACAATGGAAAGGCCAAGGCCGGTTCCGCCGATTTCCTTGGAATGGCTTTTGTCCACCCGATAAAAGCGTTCAAAAATGCGTTCCTGATCTTCCTTCGGAATACCGATCCCTGTATCCCGCACATTCACGCGAACTGCATCCTCGCCATCCTTCAGTCTCACAAAGACCTCTCCACCCCGGCGGTTATATTTGACAGCATTATCGCAGACATTATAGAGAACCTCTTCCATGATCGTCGGCACTGTATCCAGCACTGTACTTCCGCCTTCCATATACATATGCACTTCCTGCTTTTCGGCAGCTTCATGTAAGGTAGAAAAAATATCATGAGTCAGACTGTAAAGATCCAGTTTTTCCCACTGATACGGCAATCCGCCCTCATCCAGACGGGAGATCCGGATCACATCCCCAACCAGACGGATCAGTCTCTGCGCTTCCTTATAGATGCGTCCTGCAAAAACCTTCACATCCTCATCCTTCACAAATCCGTCCTGCATGATCTCAGCAAATCCGGAAATGGAAGTCAGCGGCGTTTTCAGCTCATGAGAAACATTTGCGGAAAATTCTCTTCGCAGCTGTTCCCGTTCTACTTTTTCGGTCACATCCACCAAAAGGATCACCGCACCCTCTGTCTTATTTTCTCTTGTGACAGGATTGGCGATCACCTGAATCTCATTGCCATCCAAACGAAGGATCTTGTTCTCATGCTTTCCTTCAAGGACCTGCCCAACGACACCTCGAAACTCCTCCGAGCGGTTCAGAAGATATACACTTTCTCCTGTTTTGATCTCCTTTACCTTAAGAAGCTTTCCCACACTGGAGTTGACAGAAAGTACCATGGTATAACGGTCGATCACAAGAAGTCCCTCCTGCATGTTCTCCGTGATAATAGAAAATTCTTTCTGCTGTCTTCTGGCTGCCTCAAGCTGCAGACGGATCTGCCGGCTCTGTCTGCCGATCTTGCTAAGAAGCGGCTGTACCTCATCATAGGCATCATTCTCATCCGGATGCTCCAGATCAAGCCCATTAAGAGGTTCCACAACCTTCCCGGAAAGCCTGGATGCAAATACGCCGGACAGGAGCAGCATAAGTATCAGAACTGCAGCAAAAGGCGGAAGCAGCTGCAGGAGCAGCATCCATACAGAAGCCTGGTTACTGGAAACTCTCAGCACATTGCCATTTTCAAGGCGTACTGCATAATACATTGTTTTTTCGGAAAGCGTTGATGACATTCTTTCATCCGCACCTTCTCCGTTGATCTCTGCTTCACGGATCTCCTTGCGATGTCCGTGATTATCCATGCTTTCCACATTTGCCTCATTGTCGTAGATAACTTTTCCACTTTCATCCACATAAGTGATCCTGGAATCCTCATCATTCAGCTTCTTCAGATAATCTGTCCCGGTACTTTCCACGCCTCTGGAAATATACACGGCTTCTTTCTTCAGCTCACCCATCAGCTGTCCCTGAAAATAGTGATAAAGGATTCCCACGACAAATGCCAGTCCCAGTACTGTGATCAGTGATGAAACCAGCATGATATACTTAAATATTTTTTTACTCAAAGCTCAGCCCTTTCCTTTCTCCGAAATCTATATAGCATTTTACAAAAGCAATGTAAAAATAATTATCCGGAAAAAGTTAAATCCTTGTAAATTTTATCACATTATAAAAAGTGCTGTGATATCCTTTCAATACCACAGCACTTTTTTTGCAATAATGCAACTCTTTGCAATCTGCTCTTACTTATTTCTATTCCTCAACAAAATAGTTATCTGTATGACTGGAACCGCTTCTGTGGTTTCCTGTGATGGAATATTCCACCCACTCTGCAATGTTCACAGCGTGATCACCGATACGCTCGAAATATTTTGCAGCCATAAGGATATCCAGACCGATGCTTGCATCCGGCTTTCCGTTATTCAGGACCTCGGCCAGCTTTTCCTTAATAGCATTGAAGGCATCGTCCACCTTATCATCATCGTCAATAACCTTTCTGCAAAGCTCAAGATCACCCTTTACAAAGGCATCGATGCTTTCTGTAACCATCCGGACAGTATCCTCTGCCATCTTCCGGATATTAATGATATCTCCGGTAACTGCTTTGTCCTCGATATGCTTGGACAGATCCGCAATATCTGCTGCCTGATCACCGATGCGTTCCATATCGGAGATCATCTTCAGCGCTGCGGAAATGGATCGCAGATCTCCGGCTACCGGATGCTCATGAAGAAGAAGCTTCATGCAGAGATTTTCAATCTCTTTTTCCTGTGCATCGATCTCTTTTTCCGTCTCAAAGATCTTGCCAATGAGAGTCATCCCGCCTTCACCCTGAATAGCTTTGGCAGAAAGTGAAATTGCTTTTTCGCAGAGACTTCCCATGGTGATCAGTTCCACGTGAAGCTCTTCCAGCTGTCTTACAAAACGTTCTGACATAATATCAACCAAACCTTCCTGTAATATAATCCTCTGTACGCTTATCCGCCGGCATGGAGAACAGCTTGTCTGTATCCGCAAATTCCACAACCTCACCAAGAAGGAAAAATGCTGTCTTGTCGGAGATACGGGTTGCCTGCTGCATGTTATGTGTGACCATAACAATGGTGTAATCCTTTTTAAGCTCTACTGCCAGATCCTCGATCTTGGAAGTGGAGATCGGGTCCAGGGCAGATGTAGGCTCATCCATAAGAAGCACCTCCGGCTGTACTGCCAGGGCACGGGCAATGCAGAGACGCTGCTGCTGTCCGCCTGACATTCCAAGAGCACTTTTTTTCAGGCGGTCCTTGACCTCATCCCAGATTGCCGCATCACGGAGAGATTTTTCCACGATCTCATCCAGCTTTGCCTTGGAACGGATACCGTGTGTTCTCGGACCGTATGCAATATTATCATAAATGCTCATCGGGAACGGATTGGGCTTCTGGAATACCATTCCCACACGTTTACGCAGAAGATTCACGTCCATATCTCCGTAAATATCTTCCCCGTCAAGCTCTACCTTTCCTGTGATGGTACAGCCTTCCACAAGGTCATTCATACGGTTTAAGGATTTCAGAAGTGTGGATTTACCGCAGCCGCTTGGTCCGATAAATGCTGTGATCTCCTTTTCCGGGATTTCCATATTGATTCCCTTCAGGGCATGAAAGCTTCCGTAATGGAGATTCATATTGTCAATTGAAATTTTTGTATTTTCACTCATGATCGATCATTATCCTTTCGCAATTTTTCTGGCTACCAGACCGGACAGTCCGTTGATAACAAGTACAAATGCCAGAATGACTACTGCTGTTGCAGATGCCTGGTTTACATGAAGTCCCTCACTGGAAAGCACATACATGTGAAGTGCCAGGGTACGTCCGGAACCCATCAGGCTGTTTGGAACTGCCGCAACAGTACCGGAGGTATAAAGAAGTGCTGCAGTCTCACCTACCACACGTCCGATGGCCAGGATCACACCTGCCAGGATTCCAGGAACTGCGGAGGGAAGTACAATCGTAAAAATAGTACGGAGCTTGCCTGCTCCAAGTCCGAAGCTTGCCTCACGGTAAGAATCCGGAACAGATTTCAGTGCTTCCTCAGCGGTACGCATGATCAGGGGAAGTACCATGATCACCATGGTCAGGGCACCGGAAAGAAGAGACATGCCCCAGTGCAATGCAGTTACAAAGAACAGCATACCGAACAGACCATATACGATGGATGGAATACCGGAAAGTGTCTCTGCGGTAATACGGATCAGCTTTACAAAACGGCTGCCTTTTTTTGCATATTCCACAAGGAAGATCGCTGCAAAGATTCCTACCGGAGCGGCAATCGCCAGAGATACCAGTGTCATAATCAGGGTATTGATCAGTGACGGGAGAAGGGAAACGTTCTCTGAGGTATAGGTAAGGCTGAACAGACTTGCATTCAGATAGGGAATACCTTTTACAAGCACATAGCCGATCAGGAAGAACAGCAGTGCAAAAGTGATCACTGCTCCCAGCAGTGTGAGAAATGCCAGGACTCCTGCACCGGGATGTCTTGCATAAGACTTCAGCTGGTCTCCTATGGTAAGTGTATTTCTTTTTTTCATGGTTGTTTCTGCCGCAGGATCTGCAGTTACTGATACGTTAGTTTGCATACTCCGCCCTCCTGTTCAGCAGTGAAAGACTTAAGTTGATGATCAGGATAAATACAAAGAGTACAACTCCTGTTGCGATCAGTGCTTCTCTGTGAAGTCCTGATGCATATCCCATCTCTGTTACGATGTTTGCAGTCATGGTACGGACACCCTGAAGAAGTCCCTTCGGCATACGTGGCTGGTTTCCGGCTACCATGATCACGGCCATGGTCTCACCGATGGCACGTCCGATCCCAAGGACAACGCCTGCCAGGATTCCTGACTTTGCTGCCGGAAGCATAACAAAGAAAATGCTTCTCTCTTTTGTTGCGCCAAGCGCAAGTGAGCCTTCATAGTAGCTTTCCGGAACGCTTCGTACTGCCGATTCCGTAACTCCGATGATCGTCGGAAGGATCATGATTCCCAGAAGGATACATGCTGCCAGCATACTGCTTCCGGTTCCTCCGAACAGCTGGCGGATCAGCGGTACCAGGAGAACCAGACCAAAATAGCCATATACGATGGATGGAACACCTGCCATAAGCTCAATACCGGATTTCAGTGGTTTATAGATTTTTTTCGGGCAATATCTTGCCATAAATACGGATGTAAAAAGTGCGATCGGAACTCCGATAAGGATTGCTCCTGCAGTTACATAAATACTTGCCACGATCATTGGCAGGATTCCGAATTTATCGTTTGTTGGTCTCCATTCTGTTCCGAAGAGGAATTTTAAGGGACCGATCTTTCCCATTGCAGGAAGGCCGTTTGCAAAAAGGAACACACAGATAAGAAATACTGCGAGAACCGATGCACAGGCCGCAATGAGAAAAACGACCTTCATGGCCTTTTCTCCTAAATGATTCATAAGACACCTTTCTCTCTGTCCCAGTGGATATCCACTGTGCTGATATATAACGGAGCGGCTTTCCTGACCTTGTCATGATCGCCGCTCTTTGTAAGATACTTCAATCGTTTTTTATCCGGGAATTTATTTGGTCATGTCTTCCCAGTCTGTGATGTCACCTGTGAAGATGGATTTTACCTGGTCACTTGAAAGCTCCTCAAGGTCATTGTCATTATTTACGATGACTGCGATACCATCTTTTGCGATCTCTGTAGTTTTAACACCTTTCTCTGTTTCCTCGTCCTTCAGCTCACGGGATGCCATTCCGATATCACATACACCCTCTGTTGCGCTATTGATTCCTGTTGTGGAGTCGCTGACCTGAACCTCTACTGTGATGTTTTTGTTTGTTTTCTGATATGCCTCTGCAAGCTTCTCCATTACAGGTCCTACGGAAGAAGATCCCATAACTACGACTTTGCCTTTTGCATCTCCGGCTTTGTATGCCTCTGCTTTTTCATCTACTTTGATGTAGCCTTCTTTTTCGATGATGTCCTGTCCGTCAGAGCTCATGATGTAGTTGATGAAATCCTGTGCTGCATCGCTGAGCTTGTCGCCTGTTACGATGTTGAACGGACGTGCTACCTTGTATGTATCATCTGCAACGTTCTCTGCTGTTGCCTCTGCTCCGTCGATCTTTACTGCCTTTACTGTATCGTTGAGGGAACCAAGGGATACGTATCCGATAGAGTTCTCATCGCCTGCTACTGTGGTAAGCATTACATCTGTGTTGTTTGTGATGCTTGCTTCCTGTGTTGTCATATCTACTTTCTCGCCGTCTTTTTCTTCTTCGATCCCAAACAGCTCTACGAATGCTCCACGTGTTCCGGATCCGTCCTCACGGGAAATTACGTCGATCGCTCCGGACGGTGCTGCCATTACAACGGTTCCCATTACTGTAGTTCCGATAAGTGCTGCTGTTAAGATACCTGCGATTCTTTTTTTCATGATTTTTTTCTCCTCATTTCTATGATCATTTTTACTTGCTTACTGCTTAAATACAGGTGTTATTATAGAAATGGAAGGTAAAATATAAAATCGCGGTTTTGTAAAATGTTAGTAAAAAAATGTGATATAAAAAAAAGCTGCTTGCGCAGCTTTTTTTATATGATATATTCGTCCGCCTTCACGGATTGCCAGTTCATCAGGTCTTCCAGTGTTATATGATCCACCACACCTTTGATAGCATCGTCCAGCTTTTTCCAGAGGATCTGGGTGACGCAGTTCTCCTCACGGTCACAGATGGCTCCGTTGTCGTCCAGACATTCCACAGGGGAAAGGCTTCCTTCTGTGAGACGAAGGATCATTCCGACCGTGTATTTATCCGGGGTCTGCTGCAGTGCATAGCCGCCCTGAGGGCCACGGACACTGCGGACAAAGCCTGCTTTGTTCAGGATGGAGATGATCTGCTCCAGATATTTATCGGAGATCTCCTGGCGCTTCGCCACATCCTTCAGGCGGATCGGTTTTCCTGTATAATTTGTAGCAAGATCCAACATCAGTCTCAGCGCATATCTTCCTCTTGTAGAAATCCTCATGTAATATTTACCTCCAATATTTCAGTATTCTTCTGATTTATAGCCTTTTGCTCTTTCTGTTATTGTGCAGCTGTTCAGCCGGAAATATTCCTCTGTATTCCATAACCGGCACCCTTCTCTGTGATGCACAGGCAGCTTCCTGTATCTTCTTTCATAGGAAGCAGAATCTGCTTTGCAGACTTTATTCTTTATATTGTTAATAGGTTTTGTTTGTTTTCTCTATTATACCTGAAAAAGCTACAAGATACAAGCAAGTCCCCACACACTGCTTATTGCTTTTCGCGGGACCTTACCAGTGAACAGTAACCGCAGCCCCACAGAGGGCTTACTTAATTCGATGAAATCAAGAATAAAACCGGCGCTCCGGCAGCCTGCTTGGACAGGCATTCAGGAGCGCCGTAAATAATCCCACAGAATCACGCTTCAAGGCAAAAGAAGCGGTCTTCGGATCGATTATTTTGTAAACAGTGGTGTGGAGTAGTAACGGTCTCCACTGTCCGGAAGAAGTGCTACGATCACTTTCCCCTTGTTCTCCGGGCGTTTTGCAAGCTGGATCGCAGCATAGAGAGCTGCACCGGAGGAAATTCCTGTAAGGATTCCCTCTTTCTTGGTAAGGAGTTTGGATGTTTCAAATGCATCCTCATTCTCTACAGGGATGATCTCGTCATAAACCTTGGTGTCAAGTGTGTCCGGAACAAAACCTGCGCCGATACCCTGGATCTTATGCGGGCCTGCTTTTCCCTCAGAAAGTACAGGAGAAGTTGCAGGCTCAACAGCAACTACCTTCACATTCGGGTTCTGGCTCTTCAGGTACTCACCTGTACCGGTGATCGTTCCGCCTGTGCCAACACCTGCTACGAAGATATCTACCTTTCCGTCTGTGTCATTCCAGATCTCAGGACCTGTTGTTGCTGCATGTGCCTTCGGGTTAGCCGGGTTCTCAAACTGTCCCGGGATGAAGCTTCCCGGAATCTCCTTGGCAAGCTCTTCTGCCTTGGCAATGGCCCCCTTCATTCCCTTGGCTCCGTCTGTGAGAACCACCTCTGCACCATATGCCTTCAGGATGTTTCTTCTCTCAACACTCATGGTCTCCGGCATGGTGAGGATCGTCTTATAGCCCTTGGCAGCTGCGATGGCTGCAAGTCCGATTCCTGTGTTACCGGATGTTGGCTCGATAATGGTTGCGCCTGGTTTCAGGACACCTTTCTGCTCTGCATCCTCGATCATTGCCTTACCGATTCTGTCCTTAACGCTTCCTGCCGGGTTAAAATACTCAAGCTTGGCAAGTACTGTAGCCTCAAGTCCCTCAGACTTCTCTACGTTCTTAACCTCTACAAGCGGTGTGTTTCCGATCAGTTCCAGTGCGCTTCCGTAAATTTTACCCATGATGATATCCTCCTTATTTCCTTTATGTCCATTTCCTTATTTCCTAGTAACTATATATGTTTTCTGTGATTTGATTGAATTATATCATAGTACAGGGATTTGTCAATACATTTCAGCTAAAAAACGCAGGAATTTTTCTCCGGAAAAACCCCTGCGCTTCATATAATTTCATTTATTCTTTTTTAGGATTTTTACAAGCAGATGCATAGTCAGGCGGATATTCATATTCTTTATTTTTCAGATTCTGTTAATGTAATATCCCCATCGCTGCATTCCACATTTAAAGTCGGTGCTGAAGCACCGGCCTTGTTCTCATAAACAGAGGTGTCTTCCTCATTGTCGGTTTTTCCCCTGGAAAGCCCCTCCGTGTCCACATCTCCGTCTGCAGCTTTCAGATAAATATTGGTTTTCTCTGCACTGCCGTTCTTCATTTCTACAGAAACATCACCGCAGGAGCTATTGATCTTCATATCTCCGTTAAAGCTGCTGTTGTCTATCTGAATATCTCCGTCGCTGAGAGCTATCTGCCCATCTGCAAGCTCTGCCTTTTTTATGGTCACATCTCCGTTTCCGGATTTCAGCTGCATGTTATCTGTACATTGAAGTTCTTTTACATTCAGATCCCCGTCGGAAAGCTTTGCATCAAACTTTTCGAACTCGCCCTTATCCAGCATCAGATCTCCACTGAGAAGTTCCAGGGTCATTTCTTTACACAAAAGCTGATCGGCAGCAAGATCCCCGTCGGAAAGCTGAAGCTCCGCTTCGGAAAGCTGTGCCTTCTCCGGAATATAAAGAACCACCGTATTCAATGCATCTTTCTTTTCTGTCAGATCCGCATGTGTAGAGAATATCCCCAGATCATAGGTTATATAATAACTTCCACTGCCGCCTGCAGGCTCCTCAAGCGTGAGCTCTCCATCCTTATCCTTCCAGGTCAGAGGATTTTTCCTCCCGTTTTTCTCAAGCTTATATTCCATATAATAATGGTCATCATCTGAGGTACGGATATCCAGATCAAAATCCTCAAAATCCACATTCAGCTTCGTAAAATCATCAATCTGTTCTTTTTTCATTACTGTAAGATTTTTACGACTGGAAGAATTTCCTCCGGATACATACATATGATCTGAAGTATATGTGAAATCTTTTCCCCCTGCAAAATATCCTGCTGTGGAAAGAACAACTCCCGCTACACAGAGTGCTGTACCTGTCATCAGCACTGTTTTTGCAATCTTATTCATTTTTATGCACCTTCTTTCTTGCAAGTCTGTTAACCAGACGGCCGATTCCCATTGCACACCATTTACATATATATATGGTAAGTACTCCAACGAGGATTCCCGCACCTGCCATCAGAAATCCACTGCCGACCATCATGCAGGCTGCTGCCAGAGATCTTGCGATCAATGTCACGCCGAAACCTGTGAGCACGATACCTCCGGCAATTGCTGATACACCTGTAACTGCCATGGAAAAGATCACTGCTGCGATGACAATCACCACTGCTGCCAGTACTGCAAGGCCTGCAAACAGCAGCGCAATGCTCACCGGCGATGCACAGATCACCAGAAATGCGAGAAGAATGATCTTTCCGGGGGAACGCTTCTTTCCTGCGGATGTACTGTACCCTGTTGTACTCAGGTTTCCTGAATCTGTCCGGCTATGTGCATGGGAGCTCTCTCCGTAATATGAACCTGCTGCCGGCAAAGCTGCTGTTTTTTTCTCGGTGATGTCTTTACTGTCACCAACACTCTCCTGTAAAAGGTTCAGAAGCAGTTCCCTTGCCGCCTCTTTAGGCTGTCCCAGTTCTTCCATAACCTGCTGTTCATTCTCAGGTCCAGCCTCATCGAAGTATTCCGAAAAATACTCAATGGCATTGTCATAATCTTCTTTTGGAAGCCGCTTCAGATATTTCTTCAACTGCTCCATATACTCTTTTCTTGTCATTTTCGAAGTCTCCCTTCCACAATATCGTCTATAGTATCGCGGTATTCTCTCCACTCTTTCCTCAGATATTCCAGCTGATCACGCCCGGCTTCTGTGATGGAATAATACTTTCGCTTCCTGCCCTGGAACTCTTGGGAATACGTTGTAAGATAACCACCTGTCTCCAGCTTCCGCAGGATGGGATACAGGGTAGACTCCTTGATGGATGCAACCATCTTTACAGTCTGGCTGATCTCATATCCGTAGGAATCCTGCTGTTCCACAACAGAAAGGATCAGACATTCTGTCAGCACAGCTGATACCGGATAGTAATACATACGCTCACCTCTTTATGTAATTATTTTATATATAAAATTTTTATATATAATTATTTTACATATATAGTATCATATTTTCCCCTGTTGTCAAGCCCAATTTCACAATTGCTTTTTCCTATCTCCTTATTTATAATATTTACAAATGCAAACACCCACCAAGAAAGGACGTATTTTTATGGAAAAAAAGCCTCATCTGATGGCAATCGTCCTGTTTCTGACGGGTCTTATCTGTATTGGACTGCTTTTTGGACTCAGCTATAAAACCTACCGGAAGATCGATGCCGTTGACCAGAAAATGGCCTCCGTAATCAAACCGGTCCAGAAAAAGCAGAAATCCATGAAAGAGGATATCGAACTTTATACAGCCAAGATCGAAAAGAAACAGGCAGCCAACAAATACCTGCAGCAGCGGGCACAGACAGAAAAAGCTGTCAAAAACAACACTGGTGAACATGAACGGGCACCGGAAACCGAAAACAGTCAGAAAACGACCAAACCCTCTGTTTTCAATGAAGCCGGTGGTGAGGGATTCACCGATGGCGGTAATGATACCTCTTCTGCTTCCAACAACGGCCATATCGTCGGAATCGATCCCGGACATCAGGGCGAAAATGTTGATATGAGTGCCACAGAGCCGAACGGCCCCGGTTCCTCCACCATGAAGGCCAAGGCTTCCACCGGAACCAGAGGTTCCTTCAGCGGTCTCCCGGAGTATCAGCTGAACCTGGATGTTTCTCTTCTGCTTAAGGATATCCTGGAACAACGTGGATACCAGGTAGTAATGACAAGGACAGACAATGATACCGCTATCAGCAACAAGGAGCGTGCAGAGCTGGTCGCTTCCCAGGGTGCGGAGATCTGTGTCCGTATCCATGCAAACGGAGATGATTCTGCAGATGTCTCCGGTGCTCTAACCATGTGTCCGTCCCAGCAGAATCCTTATGTTTCCAGTCTCTATGACAGTTCCAACAAACTATCCAAATGCATTGTGGATTCCTACTGCGCAGCTACCGGCTTCCAGAACCGCGGGATCATCTACACAGATTCCATGACAGGTATTAACTGGAGCACGATCCCGGTGACGATTGTGGAAATGGGATTTATGACCAACCAGAGCGATGATCTGAAAATGGCGGATTCCTCCTTCCAGCAGACTATGGCAGAAGGGATCGCCAATGGAATCGATGCTTATTTCCAATAATAAAAAGGAGTTTGTTTATATATGAAAAAAAATACATTTCTATATATTGTGATCGCAGTGCTTGTCATCGCACTGGCAGGACTTGGGGCACTGAATGTCCGCTCCCTGGACAAGCTTGCATCTCTCCAGACAAAAGTTAACAAGCTGCAGAAAAGTGTGCAGGAGGTTTCTGATTCTGCCGCTGAGCTCAGCAGCAAAGCCGATCAGCTGGATGCTCTTTATCCTGATGATCCTACCGTTTCCAGCGCTGCTGCCGCAGCATCTTCAGCTGAGGTCCAGGGTCCTTCCGCACAGGAAGAATCCACAGATACATCTGCAGCCTCCGATTCTTCCGAAGCTTCTGGCAGCAAGGACAGTTCTTCTTCCACTCAGGAAGAAGGAACTCTTTCCCCATCCAGCGGAAGTACTTTCACAGACAATTCGGATTCCAGCATGGACAACCTTCTGAATCAGGTACAGTCTCTTCTTCCCACCGATAACGGAACCTGGTCCGTATATGTATGCAATCTTGCAAAAAATACCGAAGGTACCATCAACGATCAGCAGATGCAGGCTGCCAGCCTGATCAAGCTCTATATCATGGGTGCCGTATATGAAGATTATGACAGTCTTTCCTCCAAATACAGCAAGGATCAGCTGGACAATGCACTGAACTCCATGATCATAGTCAGCGACAATGATGCTGCCAATACACTTGTCAATTATCTTGGCGGCGGAGATGACGCAGCCGGAATGGCCCGTGTGAATAAATTCTGTCAGGATCACGGATACACCAGCACTTCCATGGGACGTCTTCTTCTTGCAGATAATTCCAATGGGGATAACTACACTTCCGCAAAGGATTGTGGAAAATTTCTGAAGACCATCTATCAGATCGACAAGGGTACTGCTACCGATAACAACGATACTCTGGCAGGAGCCGAATATATGTATCGTCTTCTGAAAATGCAGACCAGGAAAAACAAGATCCCGGCTCAGATGCCTTCCGAGGTAAAGGTTGCCAACAAAACCGGTGAACTGGATCACGTAGAAAACGATGTCGGCATCATCTATGACACTGCAAAGGGGATCGACCTGGTAGTCTGCTTTATGTCACAGGATCTTAACGATACCTCTGCTGCACAGAACACCATCGCACAGGACAGCCGTGCGATCTATGGATACTATAACGAATAACAAAAGAAAATATCTTTATATTATATTGGTAAGGAAAACATCATGAATCAGACAAAAGAGAAAAAAACAAGATACTTATTATGGCCTGCGCTACTGCTTCTGCTTCTTCTGCTGGCGCCGGGCAACATTGTCCGTGTGCAGGCCGCCTCTGACCAGACTGCTGTCCAGCTGAAACTCAGTCAGGGTATCCGCCGCTATGATTATGCTTACCAGGTCCTTGATCTGGTAAATCAGGAACGTGCCAAAAAGAACCGGAATCCTGTCACTATGGATAAGAACCTTCTGGAATGCGCCATGACCAGAGCAGAAGAACTGACCGTTTGCGCCAGTCATACCCGTCCCAATGGTTCCATCTGTTTTTCAGCCTTTCCTTATTTTGAGAATCCAAGTGAAAATCTTGCGATCAACCAGGGAACTCCTGAAGAAGTTATGGAATCATGGATCGAATCTTCCGGACATTACACGAACATCATGAATTCCAAAAATGTTTCTGCCGGAATCGGCTGCTACTCACAGAACGGTCATCTCTACTGGATCCAGTGCTTTTCTTCTCACGCAACAGAAGCCTGCACACAGCCTGCCAATCAGACTGTGTCACCTGTTATTTCCGTGCTTCCAAAGCTGATAAATATCCATTTCAACGAAGCTTCTCCGATCACATTCACAGAAGAACAGAAAACACTGGCTATCTATATAACCTGTAATGGATTCAGCTATATGAGTTCCAGCCTTGACCCAGCTTCTTTCACATGGTCAACCGGAGATCCTTCCATTGCCACTGTGGATCAGAGCGGTGTTATCCGACTGAAAAGCAGAGGAACCACTACGGTTTCTGCCACACTGAAATCCTGCCCGGACAAAACACTGTCTGCAGATCTCAATGCATACTATGATCTGGAAAATTCCAGAGAGACTTCTCTGCGCTATACAAGTTCCTGGAACTATACCGGAAGTCCCATTACTTTTTCTCCTGAACTAAAATTCCATGGTCGTACGCTGACTGAGGGAAAAGATTATACGATTTCTTTCTCCCACAATCAGAACAGCGGTGTGGGAACTTTCACGATCACAGGTCTTGGCCTTTATTCCGGAACTCTGACGAATAATTTCGGTATCTGGCAGATCAATCTCTCTCAGGCAGAGATTGATTTTTCCCAGTCCTCCTATCTGTATACCGGAACTCCACTAACTCCGAAGCCCACTGTCACCTGGAATGGTATAACCCTGACAGAAAATGTAGATTATACACTCTCCTGGCATAACAATGCCCAGCAGGGAAACGCTTATGTTACTGTTTCCGGTAAGGGAAATTTCACCGGTGAAAGTAATAAATATTTCTACATCGACCTTACCCCGATCACGGAAGCTGAGATTGGTGATATCCCGGATTATGAATATGCTCCTGGCAAAGAATTCAAGCCGGAGCCAACGGTCACATTAAATGGTGTTACTTTAAAGAAAGATGTTGATTATACCCTTTCTTATTATGATAACACCATGGCAAGTTCCAGAACCAACAGACCTCGTGTCCATATAACCGGTATCGGCATTTACAGAAGCGGTTTTTCCAAATACTTCACCATCAATCCACTGAAGCTCTCCGGTGAGACCATCCAACTGGCAGATTCAAACTGCAAAAGTGAAAGTGTAACCTCTTATCTGCGAAATAACCTGGTCATCACCTATAATGGCACACAACTGACCTCTGATGATTTTCGCATTACTTCTGTATACTATTCCTCCAGCAATGAGATCCTGGATTTTTCACTTTCCTATAAGCAGAATTATTCCGGTTCAAGGCATATGACATCTGTAAAGCTTTGCGATCTTTCGGATATTCCGGAACAGATCTTCAACGGCAATGCAGTAACTCCGAAGCCTACTGTAAAATACGGCTCGGACACGCTTCAGGAAGGCACGGATTATATCCTTACCTGGAAAGATAACGCCAAAACCGGCACTGGCTCCGTAACGGTTACAGGAATCAACAATTATTTTTCAAGTCAGTCCCTGACCTTTAAAATATCCGCTCCAGCACCAACGAGCACTCCAACTCCGAAACCTACTGCTACCCCAACGCCGAAGCCTACTGCTACTCCAAAGCCGAAGCCTACTGCTACCCCAACGCCGAAGCCTACTGCTACCCCGACTCCGAAACCTACTGCCACTCCAACGCCGAAGCCTACTGCCACTCCAGTTCCGAAGCCATCCACTACCCCGGCTCCAATGCCATCTGGCACTCCGGCTCCTGTGATCACGAAATTAACTGCACCGTCAATTAAGGCCTCTGCCTCCTGGAACAGCTGTACGCTCCGCTGGAACCGTATAAACAATGCCCGGAACTATATTCTCTACAGAAAAACAAATTCCGGAAAATACGCAAAGATCAAAACTTTAAACACAAATACTACTTCATACAAAGACACAAAGATCACTATCGGAAATAAATATTCTTACGTGATCCGTGCAAGCAAAAAAACATCCTCCGGTTATATCTACAGTCCAGTTTCCAAAGCAGTGACTGTGAAACCGAATCTGCTCCGTCCGTCCATAAAGCTTAAAACCCTCAAAGGAAAACAGACCCTTTCCTGGAAAAAGATTTCCGGAGCAACCGGCTATGTCATCTATCAGAAAAAAGGAAATGGTTCCTTCAAAAAAGTAAAAACTATTTCTTACAAAAATACCAGCTATACATTTAAGACAGCAAAAAATGTTACATATAGCTACAGACTGGTTCCATACCGCACAGTAAACAAGAAGGTAAAGACCGGACCTGCAAGTGCGGTAAAAACCGGAAAAGCAAAATAACAGACTTACCGGATCGGACAAAAAAAGGATGATGCGTCACCGAAACGCATCATCCTTTTTTCAGTTCTTTTCTTCTCCCTCTTCATAGGATTTTTCCCAGATCTCGGAAAATACTGCCAGCGGACAGTCTGTCAGCAGGCACATCAGAAGAAAGCACTCATATGGATTCACTATGTAGATCTCACTCATTTCGCAGCGGGCCAGGATCTCCTGGATCTCCTCCAGAAAATGACGGTATCTCGTATACGGATCATCCTCTGCCATCTCCTGAGAGATCACAAAAAACTCCAGCGTGATCAGATCGAACCGCTCCACCGGAAATTTATGGTTCAGGATATTGTTGATCCTCTGGCGGCTGAAGCGCTTCTGGCTGAAATGTTTTGCCAGAATGGATGCGGACATCTTTTTGAGATTTCCCATTTTATTAATAGGAATCCCGCTGCAGATAACCTTTTCCAGATCCGAAGCACTGATATTCTCAGGCTTCCAGATCTTTTTGCCACCGTTTTCTTCCTCATCTTCCTGATACATGGCTGCAATGATCTTCCTTGCCCGCTCCAGAAGGAGCATAAATTCCTGAAAAGCCTGGCTCTTCTCTGATTTCGGATCATCATGTCTTCCTTTCAGAAAAGCCAGATATTCCAGAAGCTTTTCTTCACTGTCCAGACAAAGCCCTGTGCCATACACGATCTCTCCGGTCTTTTTTTCCACCGGAGTCATCTGTTTGTAGGTTTCTTTATATTCCTCCGCTTTATAATAGCCAAGATGATTCCGGTAACAATACCAGTAGATCACTTCTTCCGGATTATGAAAATCAAAATCCTGCTCACGAAGCACCCGGGTCAGAAAATCTGAAACATCCTCTGTACTCATCCGAAGTCCGAACCCCAGCAGAAAAACTGTTTCACGCTTCACAGATGCCTGAGTCAGCCAATTATTCACCAGAGAACTCAGCTTGGCTGATGTAGGTGACATGGATTTCGGTGTGTAGGTTTCCTTGAAGGATTCCACAACGATCTCTCTGTAGACTTCCTGCGGCACCTGGGAAAAAGGCTCCTCAAGCTCTGCACGCTCATACACATATCGTTTCAGATAGTCACCAAAGGAAACCAGTTCCATTTCCTTGTAAAGATAATGAAAAATAACATCTGCATCCTCATCCTCAAAGGAATCCAGACTGACAACCTGGCGGAACTTCTGTGCCGCCTTTCTTGTAAATTCAAAGTCCTTCACTGAATCGAAGGCAACTGTCTGTTCAAAATCAAGATCCTGCATTCGATTTCTCATCGCAAATTTTCTCCTTATCCCTTTTCTTACTCCCCGGGTTTATTACCGTCCGGTACTGTGGCGCTCTGCCCAGCGTTTGAGAATATTTTTTTCTTCATAGCCGCTGATCTGTGCAAGGACCAGTGTCACATTATCTCTGCCGCCTCTTTCCAATGCCTGTTCCAGGATCTTACCTACTTTTTCTTCTGCGGTTTCTGTCCCGCCAAGGATCTTCTGAAGCTCCTGATCAGAAAGCATGTCTGTCACTCCATCTGAACAGATCAGATACGAGCTTCCCGGCTGATAACCGATCTCCACGATAGAAGGCTCCAGTGCCATGTTTTCTTCCTGGAAGCCCAGATACTGCGTCAGCGGAGCTTTTCCCAGCATTTTTCCGCCGATCACATGGTCCGTGGAAATCTGCTGAAACTTCCCCTGAAAATGACGGTAGATACGGCTATCCCCAAGGTTGCAGGCATAGATCGCCTTTTCACTGAAAGACAAAAGTGCCATGGTTGTTCCCATGCTTCTGATACAGTTTTCATTGCTGTAGCGACATACTGCCTCATTCATATTTTCGCAGGCTTCTGTCAGAAAAACCACAGGCTCTTTTTTCAGGGTCTTTTTGTTTTCTTCATAGAAGCCTCCCAGCGCTTCCACAGCTGCAGAAGCTGCCATTTCACCGCAGCTTTCTCCGCCCATGCCGTCAAAAACAGCCAGCATTGGAAGCTGCCAGTGCTGTGTATGACCTGCCAGGATTCCGTCAACCCCCTGGTTGTGCACCGGCAGGCGCACTCCGCAGCACCAGAAATTATCCTCATTATTTGTCCTCACCTTTCCGGTGTGACATGTATACGCATAATCAATCTGATAGGCCATTCTTTTTCCTTTCGTAAAAACCCTTCGACATTACTGCTGAAGCTCCACTACAGAATTACTCCAGTATTTGTCTCCCAGTTCTACATATTTGTCGTTATCGCTCTCTTTATCATGAACCTTACCATCTGCATCGATCCATCGGATCAGAAGGCCGTCCTGATAATAAAAATACTGCTTCTCATCTCCGTCCCATACATAAGTATAAAACATCTGCTCGCCCCAGTAAAAATATTCCTCATAAACGCCATCTGCGGAACTGCCGGGATATACAAGTACTTTGGCGATCTCTCCTGATCCATTATAAAAGCGCAGGCGATCCCCCTCTGTACCTTCACGTCTATAGCTGTCCAGAGCATTTTCTATGGTTGTCGCATGGTCACGTATCGTTTCCATTGCCTGTGCGAAACTTTTATCCGAATTGTCTGCAGTACCGAAATTTCCTTTGTTCAGAGCATCAGAATCATCGGAATCTGTATACGAAGGTTCCCCGTTATCCACAGGTTTCCGTATCGTTCGTACCGCAAGGATCCCGCCGATCAGCACAACAAGGATCCCGGCTGTTATAAGCATTCTGAAAATACCTTTCCGTTTCCTTCTGTCATCGTCATTTCCGTCATTCTCTGGTACGGATCCTTCCCACTCCTGGAGATTCTGGTCACGGTCGTCTTCCAGATCTGTGATAGAGGTAACTCTAGGCTTTACAGCTCCGGTTTTTCTTATACCGGGATCTGACTGACGGGAACGTCCTGACGGATAACCGGACAGGCTATCCTTTTCGGATGCTGTTTTTCCGGATGCAGATTTCTGAGGCTTCTGTATTGTGCTCTGAGCCTTTGGCGTATTCCGGGCTGCATTTTTTGCTATTTCTCCGGCTATCGGTTTATCCGGCTGTATGGATACCGGCACAGGATTTTTACGTGCCTGACGGATCGCATCCGTATTCAGCTGACTCGTTCTTGCCAGCTGTCTGGCTGCACCCTCCTGGAGAAACTTCGGCATGGACTCCGGAACAGGTCTTTCCTCCACTGGTTTCGGTTTCTCATGAACTCCCTGTTCTCTGTTTGCTGCTCCATACCGGATTTCTTCCAGTGCATCCCGAAACTTCTCAGGAGTCTGATATCGTTCTTTTGCATCATAAGCACAGGCTTTTAAGATAACGGAGCCGAAAGCCTCTCCTGCATCCACAGGTGGTGGCGGTGTTTCGCCTGACATCCTCCTCGTGAGTGCGTTTTCCTTATCTCTGTATGTGATCAGCTGTTTTTCAAGATTCAGAAACGGAAGCCTGTTATGATTCATCAGTTTATATAACACCAAGCCAAGTGCATAAATGTCCACTCTGCTGTCGTACTGTTCTCCCCTGTACATCTCCGGCGCCATATAGGAATAAGTTCCCTTTTTGGAAAGGGTACTCATAGTTTTTTCCAGTTCTCTGGCGATTCCAAAGTCCCCCAGTTTGAAATCCCCGAACCTGGATACAAAAATATTCTCAGGTTTGATATCCCTGTGGATGATGTGAAGCTGCCCACAGTATTCCAGTGATCTGCAAAGATCGATACCCAGCTTCATCACTTCTTTTTCTGTGAGATTTTTTCCCGCATAATATTCCATGAAGCTTGTGAGATATTCCATGCGGATAAAAACATCCCATCCGATCTCGTCCAGATATTCCATCACCTTGTAATCTTCTACAGATACAATATGGGAATTTCCCCGGAAATACTCCATGGTGCTTACTTCCTGAATGCACTCCTCCACCAGATTTTCAAAATAACCGCGGACAGATTTTTCATCACCGGATTCTGAGCGCACACTGTCCAGCTCCCCTTTACTGGCGGGGATTGTGATTATCTTAATTGCCGAGTAAAAAGAACGTCCCTTCTCAGTTCTCTGAGCTTTATACACTCTTCCAAAAGAGCCTTCCCCGATCTTGCTTACGATCTTCCATTCCGGCCACGGGGAAATTGGCAGTTCCTTGTCCATCGCAATCCCTCCTCTCTCAGAAAATCCCTGCTTATAAACAGAAATCTCCCTCCGGATTTCCGGGGGGAGATTTATTTATATTAGCAAGGTATATCGACTTATTCTTCTACCGGTGCAGTTTCCTCTGCTGTCTCTTCAACAGCAATGGTCTCTTCCTCCGGAGCAGTCTCAGTCTTCTCTTCCTCTACGGAAATTTCCTCTGTATCCTCAGGCTCCTCGGAAGCTGTTTTTACCTCCGGCATTCCTGTGTCAAGACTGATCTCACTGTAACGCTTCATACCTGTACCTGCAGGAATCAGCTTACCGATGATAACGTTCTCTTTCAGACCGATCAGCGGATCGATCTTACCTTTGATAGCAGCCTCTGTCAGGACTTTTGTTGTTTCCTGGAAGGATGCTGCTGACAGGAAGGAGTTTGTAGCAAGGGATGCTTTGGTAATACCAAGCATAACCTGTTTGCCCTCTGCCGGCTGTTTGCCCTCTGCCTCAAGTTTCTCGTTAACTTCCTCAACATCAAGGACATCAACAAGTGTTCCTGGCAGGAACTCTGTATCTCCGTTATCCTCGATACGGATCTTCTTCAACATCTGATGAACGATAACCTCGATATGCTTATCGTTGATCTCAACACCCTGCAGACGATATACACGCTGAACCTCACGAATCATGTAATCCTGAACTGCACGCACACCCTTGATTCTCAGGATATCATGCGGATTTACACTACCTTCTGTCAGCTCATCGCCGGCCTCAAGAACCTGTCCGTCAAGGACTTTGATACGAGAACCGTATGGGATCAGGTAAGTCTTGGAATCACCTGTCTCCGGATCGTTTACGATGATCTCACGTTTCTTCTTAGTGTCGTTGATCGTGGCAACACCTGGGATCTCTGTGATGATTGCAAGACCCTTCGGCTTTCTTGCCTCAAAAAGCTCCTCGACACGAGGAAGACCCTGTGTGATATCTCCACCGGCAACACCACCGGTATGGAAAGTACGCATGGTCAGCTGTGTACCTGGCTCACCGATAGACTGTGCTGCGATGATACCAACAGACTCACCAACCTGTACCGGCTCACCGGTAGCCATGTTCGCACCATAACATTTTGCGCAGACACCAACCTTGCACTTACAGGAAAGGATGGTACGGATCTTCAGTTTGTCGATCGGTCCGCCTGTCTGGTTGCTTACGCCCTCTTTCATGATACGGGCTGCACGCTTCGGTGTAATCATGTGGTTTGCTTTAACAAGGATTTCTCCATCTTTATTCTTAACTGTCTCACAGGAGAAACGTCCTGTGATACGCTCCTGAAGGCTCTCGATCTCTTCTTTTCCGTCCATGAATCCACGAACGACCATACCGGAGATCTCTGCTCTGTTCTCACAGCAGTCCGCCTCACGAACGATCAGATCCTGGGATACGTCAACAAGTCGTCTTGTCAGGTATCCGGAATCGGCTGTACGAAGAGCGGTATCAGAAAGACCTTTACGAGCTCCATGAGCGGACATGAAGTACTCCAGTACGTCAAGACCTTCACGGAAGTTTGACTTGATCGGGAGCTCGATGGTATGACCGGTTGTATCAGCCATCAGTCCTCGCATTCCGGCAAGCTGTTTGATCTGCTTATCGGAACCACGGGCTCCGGAGTCAGCCATCATGAAGATGTTGTTGTACTTATCAAGACCTGTAAGAAGTGCCTTTGTAAGCTCATCATCGGTCTTCTTCCAGGTATCAACAACCTCTTTGTAACGCTCTTCCTCTGTGATAAGACCACGTTTGTAGTTCTTTGTGATACGGTCAACAGTATCCTGAGCCTGCTTGATCATCTCCGGCTTCTGCGGCGGCACGGTCATATCGGAAATAGATACGGTCATGGCTGCACGTGTGGAGTATTTGTAACCCATAGACTTAACGGAGTCAAGTACCTCGGCTGTCTTTGTTGCACCGTGAGTATTGATAACCTTTTCAAGGATCTGCTTCAGCTGTTTCTTACCTACAAGGAAATCAACCTCAAGAAGCAGTTCGTTTCCAGGTACGCTTCTGTCCACAAATCCAAGGTCCTGCGGAAGGATCTCGTTGAACAGGAAACGTCCCAGTGTGGACTGAACATTGCCGCTTAAAACAGTTCCGTCCGGCATTGTCTTATGACAATGGACAATGATCTTTGTCTGGAGTGTGATGACCTTGTTCTCGTATGCAAGAATTGCCTCGTTGACACTCTTGAAGAACTTGCCTTCACCCTTATTTCCAGGTCTCTCCTGAGTCAGGTAGTAGATACCAAGGACCATATCCTGTGAAGGAACGGCTACAGGACCACCATCTGACGGTTTCAGAAGGTTGTTCGGTGATAACAGAAGGAAACGGCACTCTGCCTGTGCTTCCTGGGAAAGCGGAAGATGTACAGCCATCTGGTCACCATCGAAGTCAGCGTTGAACGCGGTACAAACAAGCGGATGAAGCTTGATCGCCTTACCTTCTACAAGGATTGGCTCGAATGCCTGGATACCCAGACGATGCAGTGTAGGTGCACGGTTCAGCATAACCGGATGCTCCTTAATGACGTCCTCAAGGACATCCCATACTGCCGGCTCAAGCTTCTCTACCATTTTCTTGGCATTTTTGATGTTGTGGGAAGTTCCGTTGGCAACAAGCTCTTTCATAACGAAAGGTTTGAACAGCTCGATAGCCATCTCCTTCGGAAGACCACACTGATAGATCTTCAGTTCAGGTCCTACGACGATTACAGAACGTCCGGAATAGTCAACTCGTTTACCGAGAAGGTTCTGACGGAAACGTCCGGATTTACCCTTCAGCATATCGGAAAGGGATTTCAGAGCTCTGTTTCCAGGGCCTGTTACAGGACGTCCGCGGCGTCCGTTATCGATCAGGGCATCTACAGCCTCCTGCAGCATACGCTTCTCATTGCGGACAATGATATCCGGAGCACCAAGCTCCAGAAGTCTTTTCAGACGGTTGTTTCTGTTGATGATCCTTCTGTAAAGATCATTCAGGTCAGATGTTGCAAAACGTCCTCCGTCCAGCTGTACCATAGGACGAAGATCCGGCGGGATAACCGGGATAACGGTCATGATCATCCACTCAGGACGGTTGCCGGACTCACGGAAGGACTCCACAACCTCAAGACGTTTGATGATCCTTGCACGTTTCTGGCCTGTTGCATCCACAAGCTCTGCCTTCAGTTCTTCAGAATCTTTTTCAAGATCGATAGCCTGAAGGAGCTCCATGATGGACTCGGCACCCATACCTACACGGAATCCTTCTCCGTAAGACTCACGTGCTTCCTGGTACTCACGCTCGGTGAGTACCTGTTTGTACATAAGTCCGGAATCTGCAGGATCCAGAACGATATAGTTAGCAAAGTAAAGCACTTTCTCCAGTGTTCTCGGAGAAATATCAAGGATCAGACCCATACGGGACGGAATTCCTTTAAAGTACCAGATATGAGACACCGGAGCTGCAAGCTCGATGTGTCCCATACGCTCTCTACGAACGGCAGATTTGGTTACTTCAACACCGCATCTGTCGCAGACAACGCCTTTATAGCGAATTTTTTTGTACTTTCCACAGTGGCACTCCCAGTCCTTGCTCGGTCCGAAAATCCTTTCACAGAAAAGACCATCCTTCTCAGGCTTCAAGGTTCTGTAGTTGATCGTTTCAGGTTTTAAAACCTCACCGTGTGACCACTCTCTGATCTTCTCAGGGGACGCCAGTCCGATCTTGATGGCATCGAAAGTCATTGGCTGATATGTTTCATTGGCGTTGGTTGTTTCTGCCATGTATTCTTTCCCCTTTCTTATTCCTCATCATCAAAGGACTCTTCAAACTCGATCATATCATCTTCGTCTTCCATGTCCTCATCTTCTTCTACATTGACAAGCTCTTCTCCGCTGAACTCCTGCTTGGTGTAGCCGTGTTTACCGAAGGACTCCTCATCTCTGCGTCCTCTGGAATCGCCCTCGATGACATGACGAAGATCAGTATCTCCGTAATCAGAGGTCTCCATAATGTGTACCTCTGATCCGTCTTCGCTGAGCACACGTACATCCAGACC
The DNA here is from genome assembly GCF_023669475.1 of Blautia sp. MB18-30. Taxonomy (NCBI): domain Bacteria; kingdom Bacillati; phylum Bacillota; class Clostridia; order Lachnospirales; family Lachnospiraceae; genus Blautia; species Blautia sp. MB18-30. The sequence goes on from NZ_JAMOYY010000017.1 coordinate 30,046, forward strand.
AAGAGACTGAAGCTCTTTAAGAAGTACCTTAAAGGACTCAGGAATACCTGGCTCAGGAATGTTGTCACCTTTGATGATCGCTTCATAGGTCTTAACACGTCCGATCACATCATCAGACTTCACTGTCAGAATCTCCTGCAGTGTGTAGGAAGCACCATATGCCTCCAGTGCCCAAACCTCCATCTCTCCGAAACGCTGTCCACCGAACTGAGCTTTACCACCCAGAGGCTGCTGTGTTACCAGGGAGTATGGACCTGTGGAACGTGCATGGATCTTATCATCTACCAGATGATGCAGCTTCAGGTAGTGCATGTGACCGATAGTTACAGGGCTGTCGAAGTACTCGCCTGTACGTCCGTCACGAAGTCTTACCTTACCGTCTCTGGAGATCGGAACGCCCTTCCAGAGTGCTCTGTGAGCTTTATTCTCATCGAGATACTGCATAACATCCGGTGCAAGGATGTCTTTATATTTCTCACGGAATTCCTCAAAGTCTTCCGTATTAACGTAATCGTTGGCAAGCTCCAGAGTATCCTGGATATCAACCTCGTTTGCGCCATCGAATACAGGTGTTGCAATATTGAAGCCAAGTGCTTTGGCAGCAAGGCTCAAGTGGATCTCCAGGACCTGTCCGATGTTCATTCGGGAAGGTACACCCAGAGGATTCAGCACGATATCAAGAGGACGTCCGTTTGGAAGGAATGGCATATCCTCAACCGGAAGTACACGGGAAACGACACCCTTGTTACCATGACGACCAGCCATCTTATCACCAACGGAGATCTTTCTCTTCTGTGCAATATAAATACGTACTGCCTGATTTACTCCAGGGCTCAGCTCATCGCCGTTCTCTCTTGTAAATACCTTGGCATCTACGATAATACCATACTCACCGTGCGGTACCTTAAGGGAAGTATCACGTACCTCTCTTGCCTTCTCACCGAAGATAGCACGAAGGAGACGCTCCTCAGCAGTAAGCTCAGTCTCTCCCTTAGGAGTAACCTTACCGACAAGGATATCACCGGCACGTACCTCAGCACCGATACGGATGATACCGCGCTCATCCAGATCCTTCAGAGCGTCATCGCCGACACCCGGAACGTCACGTGTGATCTCTTCCGGTCCCAGCTTGGTATCACGGGATTCTGCCTCATATTCCTCAATATGGACAGATGTATAAACATCATTCTGTACCAGTTTCTCACTAAGAAGAACAGCATCCTCGTAGTTATAACCCTCCCAGGTCATAAATCCGATCAGCGGGTTCTTACCAAGTGCAAGCTCACCATTGGATGTAGACGGGCCATCCGCGATAACCTGTCCTGCCTCAACATGCTCACCCTGGAACACGATCGGTCTCTGGTTGTAACAGTTGCTCTGGTTGCTTCGCATGAATTTAGTCAGATGATAATCATCTTTTGTTCCGTCATCATTCTTGATAGAGATATCTGTAGATGTGGAACGAAGTACTGTACCTGCTTTTCTTGCAACAACGCATACACCGGAGTCAACAGCTGTCTTGGTCTCCATACCTGTACCAACAACCGGAGCCTCTGTTGTAAGAAGCGGAACGGCCTGACGCTGCATGTTGGATCCCATCAGCGCACGGTTCGCATCATCGTTCTGCAGGAACGGGATCAGGGCTGTAGCAACGGAGAATACCATTCGCGGAGATACATCCATGTAATCGAACATGTGCTGCTCGTACTCCTGTGTCTCCTCGCGGTAACGACCGGAAACGTTCTTATGAATGAAGTGTCCCTCTTCATCCAGCGGCTCATTCGCCTGTGCTACATGGTAATTATCTTCCTCATCCGCTGTCATGTATACAACCTCATCGGTTACACGCGGGTTGGAAGGATCTGTTTTGTCGATCTTTCTGTACGGAGCCTCTACGAAGCCGTACTGATTGATCCTTGCATAGGATGCAAGGGAGTTGATAAGACCGATGTTCGGTCCCTCAGGAGTCTCGATCGGGCACATTCTTCCATAGTGGGAATAATGTACGTCTCGAACCTCGAATCCGGCTCTGTCTCGTGACAGACCGCCAGGTCCCAGTGCGGAAAGTCTTCTCTTGTGAGTCAGCTCTCCAAGCGGGTTGTTCTGATCCATGAACTGTGACAGCTGGGAAGAACCGAAGAACTCTTTTACTGCTGCAGTTACAGGTTTGATATTGATCAGGGACTGCGGAGAAATACTCTCTGTGTCCTGTGTTGTCATTCTCTCACGTACCACACGCTCAAGTCTGGAAAGACCGATGCGGTACTGATTCTGAAGCAGCTCACCGACAGCACGGATACGACGGTTGCCCAGGTGGTCGATATCATCATCGTTACCAAGGCCATACTCCAGATGCATATTGTAGTTAATGGACGCAAGGATATCTTCCTTGGTGATGTGTTTCGGGATCAGGTCGTGGATATCACGTTTGATCGCATCACATCTGTCCTCAAATGTGTCATTTTCTTCCAGAATTTTTTCGAGCACTGGGTAGTATACTAATTCTGTAACACCCAGGGACTTCGGATTCTCAAGCTCCGGCAGATAGTGACGGATATCAACCATAAGGCTGGAAAGGACTTTGATTTCTCTCTCCTCACCCTGGATCCATACGTACGGAACTGCGGAATTCTGTAATGTATCAGCAAGCTCTTTTGTAACAAGTGTCTCAGCCTCAGCAAGGATCTCACCTGTTGTTGTATCTACAACATCCTGAGAAAGCTTGTGGCCTACGATACGTTTATTGAAATGAAGCTTCTTATTAAATTTATAACGTCCGACTTTGGCAAGGTCATATCTTCTCGGATCGAAGAACATTGCCATGATCAGGCTCTCTGCGCTCTCTACTGCAAGCGGCTCGCCCGGACGGATCTTCTTATACAGCTCAAGGAGACCTTCCTGATAGTTTGTGGAGGTATCCTTTGTAAAGCTGGCAAGGATCTTTGGCTCTTCACCAAACAGATCGATGATCTCAGCATTGGTTCCAATGCCCAGTGCACGGATCAGAACAGTGATCGGAACCTTTCTTGTTCTGTCTACACGTACATAAAATACATCATTTGAATCTGTCTCGTACTCCAGCCATGCACCTCTGTTCGGAATTACAGTACTGGAAAACAGTCTCTTACCAAGCTTATCATGAGCGATCGCGTAGTAGATTCCAGGGGAACGTACTAACTGGCTGACAATAACACGCTCAGCACCATTGATAACAAAGGTACCCGTAGCTGTCATCAGCGGTAAATCTCCCATGAAAATCTCGTGTTCGTTGATCTCTTCTGTTTCCTTATTGATCAGCCTTACTCGAACCTTCAAAGGTGCGGCATAAGTCACGTCACGTTCTTTACACTGCTCGATGGAATATTTTGCATCTTTTTCATCGTATGTGAAATCGATGAATTCCAGACTGAGCTTTCCGCCGTAATCTGCGATCGGAGAAATATCATCAAATACTTCTTTTAAACCTTCGTCAAGAAACCACTGGTAGGAATCTTTCTGAACTTCGATCAGGTTTGGCATTTCCAGGACTTCTTTTTGTCTCTGGTAGCTCATACGCATGCTTTTTCCAGTTTTTACAGAACGAATTCTGTTTTTTTCCATTGACGTTTCACCCCTGTTTTTTTATTATTTATTACAACATGATCCCGCCTGACCTTTAGGCAGGCATATCTAGCCATAATATAGCATCCTCCACTTTAACATAAGAAAAAAAGTGTGTCAAGCACTTTTTTTGATTTTTTTACATTTTTCAAAAAAAAGATTCTGTTCCTTCTATACATACGATGTATGGATATCCGGAACAGAATCTTTTTTATCACACATACTTACTTCACAATAGTATTTACTGTTACTGTATTTCCGTATTTATCTTTTGAGACAAGTTTCAGAGCAGTATTCTTTTTTTGCTTCTTTATTTTAATAACGTACTGTTTCTTTTTGTTTACGGATGATACACCCAGCTTTGTCTGTTTTCCGGAACGCCGCGCATAGGCAATAACTGTCTGGCTACCTGATGCAGTTCCGCTTATAGCTGTACTTCTTGATGTAACAGCTCTGCATGAAGGACGGTTGATGCCGGTCCATCCTTTGCAGCTTTTTACATATACCGCCTGAACCTTTCCGTTTTCACAAAATGTATTCTTTTTCATGACCGGTATTACAGATGCATATGCATAAACACCATTCCCCCTATTTTTCTCCGCACGGTTTCCTGATACTTCGGATACTTTTGATTTCCAGAGCAAAATACCACTTTTTGCATTTGATGTCACACGATTGCTTTTTACCCTGACTCCGCCGGCCACATACTCAATTTTCACGCCATGATTTTTGTTGGATAAACAGATATTACCAAGAACATTATTGTTCTTTCCTGCATTTACACGTATTCCCGAGCCGGCCACTGATTTAACAGTATTCTTCTGTGCAGTGGATGAAGTATTTACAGATTGCAGATAAATTCCATCTCCGCCTGCTCTGGAAACAGTATTCTGCTCTACAAGATTTCTCTGTTCTGATCCTGCTGCATAGACAGAACCGGAGAGATAAATTCCCGTATTTGCAGTTCCGGACACTGTATTCCTGCTGATAACGCTTCCTCTGGAATCCTGGGCATAAATCCCAAAATTGGAATATGAAGAAGTTTTTTTCATTGTTACCTGATTATCTGTTACGGTATCTGTGTCAGTAAGAGACATGCTGATTCCGTTTCCATATCCGCTGATCTGATTATCTTCTACAGTCACACCTTTCACCGGATATATCTTTTTAGGGAGCACAGCTCCATCTTTTTTCATATTATAGCCTGAAACTTTTATACCACTGCAGATCCATGCAATTCCACCAATACTGGTAGTTCTGGCAAGACTGATGTAGTTTCCTGCCACACGAAGATTCCTGTTTTTCAGCATGTCCGGCCCATCATCATAGCCTGGCGTCTGGTGTGTATTGCTGCTCACAGAAGAAATGTCCACTCCATTTCCCACATTTACCATGGTATTATTTTCTGCTGTAGAATCTTCATAATTCATAAACCTTATACAGCGTTTTTTTACATTATGGAAAGTATTATTCGTAACTGTGATCCTTTTATATGTTTTTCCGGACATCATACTGTGCGTTCCCAGCCCTGTAAAGACATCTTCGAACACATTTCCATCGATCACAAAATCTTCACAGGTCGTTCCATCATAAGGTCTGTACTGCGGAAAAACATTGCTCTCATCTGTACAGCAGTCGATCTGAATACATTCCTGTCCGCCTTCCACATAATTCTTATAATAGCCACTGAATGTACAGCCTGTGATCTTGGCATTTTTCACTCCGCCAAATTCCAGAAAATGAGATTTCAGATTATTAAGAAATGTAGCATTTTTAATCGTAACATTCGTAGCATGTCCAATGCAAAATCCCACAAATCCGCCTGGTGCATCCTTATTTTCCACACACTGATAATTGTAGTCCCAGGTTCCTCCATCGATCACAATGTTGCGATATCCATCATATCCGCCTTCTGAATCTTTGGTATTTCCAAGACGGAGGATCAGATGTTTGGTGGTAGACGTTTTTGTAATATTAGCGTCTCTTGCATATAAGTACATATTACTGTACATGCAAAGTGTACCTGTCAGTTCATAATTTCCCGGTGGAATTATGATCTTGCAGGGATTTTCATCTGTGGCCTGATCTTTCAGTTCAAGAAACAGTGTGTTCAAGGGTGCTGTGATATCCTGTCCTTCCTCAACTTCCAGAGTCACAGTCTGATAAGTTCCAAGTTCTCCATCTGAAGCATCTCCTGCGGAAAAATCCCCAGCAGCATTGGCATCATCTGTAAAATCAGCCTGTGCCTGACCTGCGCCTTCATCAGCTTTATTATTATCCGGCTCTGCGACGTTTTCTACATTACCGTTTTCCTGCTGAAGCTGAAGTTCTTCGGAACCGTTATCGCCGTTCTCCGTTCCTTCGGAAAAATCTGCCGGCAATTCTCCGCTGATACTGCCATCTGCTGTCTGAATATCCTCACTGCCAGCTTCCGTTGCTGCATTGTCAGAAATATTCTTATTTGTGTCAAAATCTCCATCTGTGCTTCCATCTGAAAATGTGTCTTCAGTTGAATTTTCCGATATTTCCTCATCCCCCGGTGCCTCTGATACATCCACTGCTTCTACAGCACCTGACTCTATTTTTGTCCAGGATGCCTGTGATGCAGGAACCACACTGCCATCGTTATCCAGCACAAGCGGATCCAGATCCTGTTCCGGCATATTTTCCTCTTCTTCAAGCTCCTCCTGCTGCTGCATTGCAGCTTCCTGAGCCCGAAGTTCATCCAGAGGATTTTTCACGTTTACAGTTATATTTTTTACATTTTTTCCGACAGACACTGTCTTGGCTGCCGTCGGAAAAGAAACTCCTGTGATTCCCAACGCAGCAGCAAGGATACAGGCCATTATTTTTCGTTTCATATTCCATCCACCCTTTCCTATCTCCTTTATTATCCTTTCTTTTTCTTCAAAAAGCAAGATTTACCCTGGATTTTTCACTAAAAAAGGCTGCTGTGCCGCCGGTAAACCGGCAGGCACAACAGCCTTTAAAACTTCTAATCTGATCGGATTATTTAAGTGTAACCTTAGCTCCCTCAGCCTCAAGTTTAGTTTTGATGTCCTCAGCCTCAGCTTTGGATGCGCCCTCTTTAACAACCTTCGGAGCACCATCAACGATAGCTTTAGCCTCTTTAAGTCCAAGACCTGTAACCTCACGAACAACTTTGATAACTTTAACTTTGTTAGCGCCAACCTCTGTAAGCTCTACGTCAAACTCATCTTTCTCCTCAGCTGCCTCGCCTGCTGCACCTGCTGCTGCTACAACAACACCTGCTGCTGCGGAAACGCCGAACTCTTCCTCACAAGCTTTTACAAGGTCATTTAACTCTAATACAGATAATTCTTTGATTGCTGCAATAAATTCTTCTGTTGTTAATTTTGCCATTTTAATTTCCCTCCATTTATAAATTTTAATTAATAATCATGCGGTCGTTATGCCGCCAATTGCACGTTGCTGGGATTACTCAGCAGCTGCTGCGTCAGCTCCGCCATTCTGCTCTGCGATCTGATTAAGCACACGAGCGAAGTTTGCGATCGGAGACTGCATACTTCCAAGCAGTTTTCCAAGAAGTTCCTCTCTTGAAGGAATTGTGGACAGTGCCTGAATTCCGGCCTGATCATTGTAGTTACCTTCAACTACACCTGCGATCAGCTCCAGTGCCGGGAACTGTTTTGCATATTTAGCAAGGATTCTTGCCGGAGCAGTTGCGTCTGTCTCGGAGATAGCGATCGCATTTGTGCCATGTAAATGATCACTGAGGCTCTCAAATGCTGTACCCTCGAATGCACGACGCATCATGGTATTTTTATATACCTTGTACTGAACACCAGCTTCTCTTAACTCTTTACGAAGAATTGTATCCTGCTCAACTGTAAGACCGCTGTAGTTTACAAGTACAACAGACTGTGCGTCTTTAATGCTGTTAGAGATCTCTTCTACGATTGGTTGTTTCAGTTCTACTTTTGCCATGAAATGGTACACCTCCTTATAGATTTTGTATACCGCCGTCGCAATAAGTCAATCTGTTTAAAAAAAGACCTTACTGCTTCGCAATAAGGCCTTGTGTAATCTTAACTCAGAATACTTGGACCTCGGTAGGCGTTTTGATCCTTATGCCTTACGGCACCTACTGTCTTCGGCAGCGTTCTTAGGTACAATACCATAACAGTGCCGGGTGTGTCAAGTATTTTTTTAGATTTTTTCAAAATTATTTAGTACCAAAAATACGGTCTCCGGCATCTCCAAGTCCCGGGCAGATATAAGCGTTCTCATTGAGCTCTCTGTCAAGGGAACCACAGTAGATCTGTACATCCGGATGTGCCTCGTGAAGTCGTTTCAGTCCCTCAGGAGCTGCGATGATGCACATAAACTTGATATTCTTTCCGCCCTGTTTCTTGACAAAATCAATGGCAGCTTCGGCAGAACCGCCGGTTGCAAGCATCGGATCAACGATCACTGAAATACGCTCGTCAATAGATTCAGGAAGCTTACAGTAATACTCATGGGGCTCATGTGTTACCGGATCACGGTAAAGTCCCACATGTCCGACCTTTGCAGACGGTACCAGTGTGAGAATGCTGTTTACCATTCCAAGTCCTGCACGGAGGACCGGGATCACTGCCAGCTTCTTACCTGAGATCATCGGTGTCTTACAGGTTTCTATCGGTGTCTCGATTTCCACTTCCTCTGTAGGAAGATCACGAAGCGCCTCATATCCCATCAGGATTCCGATTTCCTCCACCAGTTTACGGAACTCGTTTGTTCCTGTATTTTTATCACGGAGCATTGAAATTTTGTGTTTGATCAGCGGGTGATCCATAATATAAACATTTTTCATTTTTTCCATCGTGATTTCCTCTCTTTGTCTGTGTTTTTTGTAAAGCGAAACTTCTCATTCCACTCTGCTTCATACACCGGAACGCAAGCCTTTCGCTTTTCTGTATTCATCTTTCTACATTATAATATATATGACACTTTTTCAAAAGGGGGAAAAACTATTTTCCCTGGCGTTCCAGAACCTGATCAATAGCATAGGCCACACCAAATTCATTGTTGTTCTTTGTGATGTATTTTGCTGCTCTTTTAATCTCCGGAACTGCGTTTTCCATTGCAACAGTTGCGCCGAAATCCATGGAAATCATGGAATAATCATTAAGGCTGTCACCAAGGACCATCACCTCATCCATGGTATAACCCAGAGACTCGATATATTCTTTCAGCACCGGGCCTTTCTGCGCCTCTACTGCTGTAATCTCCTGATTATATATAAAGGAAGAAGCCACTGCAACGGCTGGATTTTCTTTCAGCTCATCGCTGAGTTTCTCCAGCTGCTCCACATCTGCCGCAAAAATGAAGATCTTATATACCGGCGCACCGCTGCTCTCCAGGGAACGGATATCGGAAATCCCTTTCGTGTTTCCGGCGATCCTGCGGTACTGCGGGGATTTCCGTACAATCTCCTCGCTGGTATCTATGTCCATATTGAAAAGACGGATCTGCTGAATGATCCCGTCTTCAATTTCTTTCTTTGTTCCAATACGGTAATCATAGCGATCCGTAAAAAATGCTACAGATACCGGGTATTTTTTTGCCGTATTGTAAACCTCCTCACACAGCTCAATAGAGATCGGTGTACTCTTTACAACCTCCTGCTGCGGATTTCGTACTTCAGCACCGCTGCTCACCACATAATCACAGGTCAGCTCTGTTCCCTTCAGTTCCTCCATGGCACCGGGGAAATTCCGGCCGGTGGCAACCATAAAGCGGATTCCCGCATCGCAGGCACGCCTGACCGCCGCAAGGGTTTCCGGTGCGATCCTGTGGTCATCACCAAGAAGTGTGCCGTCCATATCACTTGCAATTACTTTTATCATGAAAATTTTCTCCTTTTATCTGTAAAAATTCCGGTCAATCATTCGGATCCATAGCATCCATAGCAAATATGTCCTTTTTTCGGAGAAATTATATCTTATATTATTGCAAAATACAATGATTTTTGCGACAGGCATATGCCTTTCTGATTTCAGAAATACATGGTATAATGAGATTTCATAAATCTGTCCGATGTCGGTCAAGCGTATATCCGCAATCCGCGTCGCTGCTTGATCCGGTTAAGTGAATAACCCCATCCACATGTACTACATAGATTTGCATCAAATAAATGCTCTTCAGTTAAGTCAGTCAATCAGAAAGCAGGAGAATATTATGTCAACTTATTTTTTTCATTCCAAAAGAAGCCGCTCGCATTCCCGTTTCTTCTATTTAATATTGTGCACAGTCCTTGTCTGTCCAATGCTCCTTTTCACAGGCTGCGGAAATATCACGGATGCAGATACATCCACCACCGGAAATCAGCCCATCAGTATCAGCAGTATCAAATTGAATACAGCTGTACAGATCACAATTTACGATTCTCAGGATAAAGCTCTCCTGGATGACTGTCTGGCACTGTGCGATAAATATGAGCTGGTCTTCAGCCGGACAAATGAGAAAAGCGAGCTTTATAAATTAAATCACCGCAAAGATACATCGGATAAAGATTCCAATACCGACCGGCAGACTACTCCATATCCGGTCAGCGGCACAGCAGACACCTGGCATATATCTGAAGACCTTGCCGCTCTGCTTTCCGAAGGACTCGATATCACCAGGGAGTCCGACGGTGCCTTTGACATCGCCATTGCGCCTTTGACCTCTCTCTGGGATTTCACAGCAGAAGACCCGAAGGCTCCGGATGATGCAGATATTCAGAAAGTTCTCCCCCTGTGCAGCTCCGACGGCGTCACCATTGGCGGGCAGGATATCACACTTCCCTCTGATGACATCCAGTTCGATGTAGGCGCCATTGCCAAAGGCTATATTGCAGACCGCCTGAAAGATTTTCTGGTAAAAAAAGGCGTAAACAGTGCTATCATCAACCTTGGCGGCAATGTCCTCTGCATCGGCTCGAAGCCTGACGGCACTCCCTTCAAAGTAGGCATCCAGAAGCCCTTTGCAGATCGCAATGAAACAGAGGCTGTTATGGATATCGCCGGAAAATCCGTTGTATCCTCTGGGATTTATGAGAGGTGCTTTAAGCAGGGCGGTAAATTATATCATCATATCCTGAATCCCCAAACCGGCTATCCTTATGATAACGGCCTGATTTCTGTGACGATCATCTCCGACCAGTCTGTGGACGGCGATGCCTTAAGCACCACCTGTTTCGCCCTTGGCCTGAAAGACGGGCTGAAATTTGCAGAGAAAAAAGGCGTGCAGGCCGTTTTTATCACAGAAGATTATGAACTGCATTATACTGACGGATTCCAGGATGAGATCAATGTCACTGATGTGGAATCCTGAACCATGAAATCTTTTTCAGTAACAACCAAAAACCTTACGGATAGACCATATTTGTCACATAAGTCTGCGGATAATCTTTCAGAAGATTTGCCATTGCTGTCTGTGTCTGTGTCGTTGAAAATGGCTAAGATGGACCGTTCCACAGACATTCATAATCTGCTCCCAAGCTTCTTCATATTCCTTATCCGGAAGTTCAAAACACCATGGGATAAATCCGAGCAAACAGTGATCTTCTGGAAGCAGATAATGCCGAAGATGGCCTGAAGATCATTCTCAAAGAGCATCCTGACATTATTATCACAGATATGAAAATGCCCGTCATGGACGGAATACAGCTCTAAAAAAAGCCGGAAGAACTTCACATCGACAGCAAAATCAGTGTGATCAGCGGATTCAGCGATTTCAAATATACAAGACTTGCGATCCAGGCTGGTGTTATTGATTACATACTGAAGCCTGTTGATCCCCAGAATTTGAACAATGCGCTTTCAGCCACAATTTCTCAGTTGGAAAGTGAAGCAGGCAAAACTGGGACTTCCGATTCTGCTTCATCACCCGAACTCTGCTCTGCATTCACCAGTAGGGTAATCAGTGATGTTTTTGATTATATCAATGCACATTATCTGGAAAATATCTCCCTGGCCGATATTGCAGAATCTTTTTTCTAAGTAAGGAGCATCTGTCCAGATTGTTTTAAAAAAACGTCAGAATCTTTTTTCCTATGCTATGCAGTTAAAGCTCACCGAGGTGAAACGGCTTCTGCAGTCTACGGATATAACTCTCGACGACATTGCCTGGCATCTTGGTTTCAGCAATGGAAATTACTTCAGCAAGGTTTTTAAAAAGAACTGTCAGATGTTTCCCAGTGAATACCTGAACGTACAGCTATAGTTCTTCAGAAAACTTTTCTCCGATAAAAAGTAGCTGTAACTGAGCGTATTCGTTCAGTTACAGCCACTTTATTCAATATTATTATATTCAGTTATTGATCATATCCGGCCAGGAAAGAATCTCTGCAGAAATCTTCTCTTCATAATCTCCGTCAATGTCCTCACTTCTTCCAGCCGCATAAATATTGGTCTCGGCACCCCAACCGTTGTCCTCGTATTCCCATACATGGAATTTCAGTCCACGGAACATGAAATCCAGACTTCCGCAACCATCTTCCTCTGTGTATTCGAATTTGATATTTTTTTTGTTCAGAGCATCCTGTACTTTCTGTAAACGCATATAATATCGCTCCTTCCACGCCGAAAATCTTCCTTTATACACAAAGTATAACATGTTGTGATTTTTGACACAAGTCAAGGATGAAAGTGCCTGTGAGCTGCAGATATCTCAGGCCCAGTAGAGTCTCATTCCAAACTCATGGCTCATACGGTCCGGATGCCCATCAACTCTTGAAAGCAAAGTACAGATATCCTGATAGGTATTCTTTGCCATACATTTACCGCTATTATCAGAAAGAATTAGTGTAAGGTTCCACTTCTTGCCTTTTCCGTATTCTTTCTCAAAGGTTTTTACCATGACACGGCTGTCTGCCGGAACTTCTGCTTTAACACTTCCCTTTTCCACCAGTTCTCCGTTCAATGTTTCTGTAATGATCCATGTAAGTTCACACTCTCCCAGAGCTCCATCTGTATCATTTACAATATACAGACTGTCCAGATAATCTTTGTGCTTTGCAAAAACACCCACTGGTGCGTTGCTTTCCAGTATAGCCTGAAGACCCTTTTTGGGAATTCCCCACCAGTCATATAAACCGTAGAAGCTCTGAGGACACAGGTCGATAAACATAAACTGTACATATCCTGAGCAAGGTTCATATTTCTGGATCCTGTAATGCTCTGTATAATATTTCAGAAGCTTATACTGATATTCCTGGATCTTCGGGATATCATCCACCAGTTTTTCCAGACGATGATATACCGCCGGAACAGTTTTCAGATTTTCACTGCTGCCCGGTGCATCAAATCCGTACTCTGTATTCAGCTTTTCTGTCTGCTCATAAATATCTGCATATTCTCCACCGCTTAAAGAACCCAGATAATTGTGGCTGTCCCCGCTAAGCGGATCATCTTCGCAGAAAGAACCCTTGATGATCGGTCTGCCCGGATCCATCTTCTGTACCTCCCTATACAGAGCAGGTCCCGGATTTTCCTCCATAAATCTCCTTCTCACATTTCCATCCGGATCAACACATCCCGGTTCATTCATAATGATCCAGCAGATCAGAGACGGATGATGCTTCAGAAGTTTCACATTTTCTCTGTAAACATCTGCAAATCTCTGCGCCCATTCATCTGTTGAAGGATGCGTCCAGTTGTACTCCGAATCCTGAAGAACTGCAATTCCCAGCTCGTCACACAGATCATAAAAAACTTCCTGCTCTGTGTGGACATGTACTCGTACCAGGTTAAAACCTGCCGCCTTTACATTAAGAAGATCTCTCAGGTACCGTTCCCTTGTCATTGCGGAAATATAACAATCCGGAAAATAAGAGGTTCCTCTTATATACAGCTTCCTGTTATTAAGCCAGAATCTTGTTATTTTTTCATTACGCTCAATCTGAATGTCCCGGAAAGCAAAATTCGTTGTTCTGCTGCTCAGTATGTCTTTTCCCCTGCTTAACGTAAGTTCTGCCTGATACATCCAGGGATAACCATGATCCCATGTGGACCACAGTCTGACATCTTCCACTTTAAGCTCACATTTAAAACCTGTCTCTGCTTTCTCTGCCATTATCTGAACAGTTTTTTCTGCCTTTATAAGACCGGACTCTTTTTCCCGGATCTTTACATTAAAATCATATGTCTCCCCGGATTTCAGACCTCGCGCTTCAGTTTCCACATATACGTCTGCTTTCTTTCCATCTGGATCCAGTTCATACTTCAGATCTGTCTGATCTTCCAGAACACCTTCTTCTGTCAGGATCAGCTCCACTTTTCCGTAGATTCCTACAGGATTTACATCTCTCTGGATAAATGTATCAGAATGTTCGTAGGTACCTTTTACCATATTTCTTTTTACCAGGGTGGTTCTGGAATCCTGTGCATCCAGCTCCACCTCATCATCCCATGGAGAACTTACCTTTACAATGAGATAATTTTTCTTTCCAAAAACAAGCTTATCTTTTACATTAAAGGAAAATGGAGCGGAATATCCTTCATGCTCTCCAAGAAATTCTCCGTTAAGCCATACTTTTCCATAATAATCCACATTGGTAAATTTAAGGACAGCATCCGTAACTTTCTGATCCGGAACTTCAAACTCTGTTTTGTACCACCAGGGTGCCTGATTGAAATATCTCAGTTCACGCCCGAAATATGGCTGTCTGGCATAGATAAGCTGCAGATGTTTCAGTTCCTCCAGTTCCTCCCATTCAGACACCTGGGAACCTACGGAAGTATCTGCTTCCCTGGCAGCATAAAGCCCGATCTTTTCCCCTGTATCATGAACATCCTGCAAAATTTTCCATCCTTGTTTCAATTCAATCCTTGTTTCCATTTCAGCCTCCTAACTCTTGACCGCACCTGCAGCCATACCTTCGATTATGTTCCTGTTAAGAATAAAATACACGATCAGTGTAGGCAGGATCGATATTACGATCGCCGCAAATGTACTTCCCCAGTCCACTCTTCCGAACTGCCCCACAAAGTCATTCAGGCCAATTGGCAGAGTTTTCATATCAGAAGATGAGATAAACGTATTGGCATAGGTAAATTCATTCCATACAAAAACAAAATTGTATGTAAGAACTGTCATTGTAGTATTTTTAGCCATAGGTACCACGATCTTGCGGAATGTGGTTCCCATTGTGGCACCGTCAATAACTGCCGCTTCCAGAAGAGAATCCGGCATAAATTTAAAAAATCCGGTGTAAAGATAGATACACATTGGAAGTCCGAACCCGATCTGCGGAAGCACCAGTGCCCAGTATGTATTTCTCAGTCCGATCCTGTTATAAATCTGGAACATGGGTACAAGGCAGGAAAAAATAGGCACCATCATTCCAAACAGGAAAAATGCCATCAGTGCATTGGCATATTTTACCTTTACCTTACTGATCACAAATGCAACCGGGCATCCCAGGACTACGATGCCAAGAAGTGTGAGAACTGCCACAACCGTACTGTTAAGAAAATATCTTGGAATGGATGAGATCGTCAGTGCGCTGATATAGTTTCCAAGATAAAATCCTGATGGCAGGGCATACTGTGCAGTATATGTCATTTCATCCGGTGTTTTCAGACTGGAGCAGATAACCCAGAAAATAGGGTAGACCTGTATCATGACAAAAATAAGGATCACTACATAGAACACAGCACGAATAGGTATATTTTTTCTTGATTTTATCATTCTGACCCATCTCCTTTCGCCGATCCCAGGCATTTCTGTATAATCCCTACTGCTACCAGACATTCAATGACCAGAAAAACGGACAATGTACTTCCATAGCCAAAGTCAGCCGAATTAAAAGCGGTTTTATACATATAAGTTGCCACCATCTCTGTTGATCTGGATTTATTGTCAAGAATATAGAATACATCAAAGGTTTTCAGACAACCATTTACAAGCATTACAATGACAATGCTGAATATATTTTTCACCAGTGGAAGCTTTATGTAACGATACTGTTGAAAAACATTGCAGCCATCCATTGTAGATGCCTCGATCACATCCTTTGATATGGATACAAATGCGGAATAAAAAATGATCATGTACAGACCACAGTATTTATATCCATCGATCAGGGTTATGGTAATCAGCGCTGTATGGGAATTTGCCAGCAAAGCGATAGGTTCCATTCCCAGTTTTTCCATCACATAGCAAACCAGGCCCTGGGGCTGGACAGAAAGCATTTTGGAAAAAATCTGGCAGATCGCCATAGATGAAATGATACATGGAATAAAATAAATAACCCGCAGAATATTTCCACCTTTGGAAATATGTGTAAGCAAAATTGCCAGGATCAGTCCTGCACATAACTGGAACAAACTTCCCAATACAACAAATTTAAGATTATTTACAACAGCCTCACGAAATGTCTCATCCTGAAACATCCTCACATAATTTTCCAGTCCGATAAACTTCATATCACCGATTCCATTCCAGGAAAAAAGGCTGTAACCCATTGACCACAGAATTGGGATGATAACAGTAAGAATATATACGAACAGTGCAGGAAGAACAAACGGTAAAGGCTGGATTTTATTTCTGGGCTTCATATCCTCTCCCCTTTCATACGCAGATGCAGATAAAATTCCGCATCTGCGTATTCTCTCAGTTATTCTTCAGTGTCAAAATAATCAGATGCATACTGTTCTACAGCTTTGTCCATGTTTTCGCAGAACTCTTCAGGAGTTGATTCTCCCATTCCAAGGCTTGCCAACTCTTTTCTGTAAACCTCGTTTGTAGAAGGATCCAGACGAACATCCCAGCACTGGGCAAAAGTGCCGCAGTTCTCAAGATCACTTAAAATCTGCTGTGTAAGCTCCGGAAGCTTCTCCGAATCACTTGGCATCATGGATGGAAGCATATTGAACTCATACATTGCCGTATCAGCAAAATTATCCCATACATAACTGATGAAATCTTTCATCTCATCACTCATGGAATCCTTGAGAATGGCAGTTCCGATTCCACAATTCGCATAGTAATCATTTTCTCCTGTAGCGGTTCCTTCGCTGTCTACAGGAAGTTTGAACATGGAAATGTCATCTTTAAGATTTCCCTCATCATCTACAAGATCCGGTGTATCCCATGTTCCGGTGTATAACATTGCCGCACCACTGTTCAGAAACAGATCCATCTGTGCGGTAGTATCTGAACTTGTCCATCCTTCACTGAAATACTGGGCTATATCCTGTGTATACTGGGCTGTTGCGATACCTGTCTCAGAATTAAATTTTTCTTTTCCCATTCTTGCATTGTCAATGAAGTCATTTCCTTCCAGTCTGAAAGCCTTAAATGCAGGATAACGCATGATCATGTCGTAATTTCCTGCGGATATCGGGGTCATTCCCGCATCTTTCAGCTTCTTGCACACATCCAAGAGGTCTTCCAGTGTCTGAGGTGTTTCAGTAATTCCGGCTTTTTCAAACATGTCTTTGTGATACCAGAAATACTCTACATTTCCCTGCCAGGTCATAAGGTAATTGCTTCCGTCACTGAGTTTCGGATAATTCAGTGCAATATCAAAGAACTTGTCTTTGATACCCAGTTCATCATAAAGGTCATCCACACTGTAGATCAGATCCTTTTTGCAAAGTCCTTCAAAAAATGCCTCCGGATCTGCGTCAAACCAGTCCGGCAGTTCATTGCTGGATGCAAGGATCTTGATCTTCTGAAGATATGTTTCTCTGTCTGCAATAGACTCTACATTGAATTCAAAATCCGGGTGATCTTTTTTATAATCTTCTGCAAGCTTCTTCAATGTTTTCAGTGCCGCATCTGTTTCGCCCCTGGCACTGATATAATTGATCACAAGTGGTTCGGAATCCTCTTTTTTATCTGCCCACACATTCATCATGCTGAATGAAGAGAGACACATCATTGTGGCAAGTGTAGCAGCCATCACTTTTTTTAATTTCATTTTCGTCCTCCTTTTGGTACATTTCTATTCATCCGGATTGAATATTTTGTTCCGCTTTCCTTATCGATGAGACCATTATATTAAATCCGTCCGGAAAAATACATGGAAAATCTTCGCTGTACCTGGAATATTTTCTCCAATCTTTCCCCCACACTTGTGAGAATTTTTCCCTTATTATATAATGTAGCCAATAAAACCAGAGGGGGGATTCCATGATAGAAAATCTGAAAAAAAAGGTGTTTCACTTATTTTTAGGAATCAGTCTGAAACGCAGGCTTTTTATTACATATCTGCTGCTCAGTTCTCTGATACTCATGCTTACTTCCGTGTTTTTTTATACTGCATCCAAAAAAGTACTGATCAAGCGTGCCGCACTTTCCAGTCAGCAGCAGCTATCCCTGATCACCAGCAACCTTGGAGAAAAGATCGATAATATATCAAACTATGCCATCACCCTTTCCATCAACAGCAATATCGCCGATGTTTTAAAAGAAAATCCCACAGTTCCCGAAAACACACTGGAACATTTTCTGGTAAATTCCGAGCTTACAGACCAGGCCCAGCGTATCATCGGACTTCACAAAAACATCTATGCCTGGGATATCCTGGATACAGAAAACCACTGGTTTCACAGCAGTACCACAGAAACAGATCAGCTTGATTCCATTTTAGGTCCCGAAGTCCTTGACAGCCTTCAGACTAATCTGGCCTTTCAGTTTCTCGGACCCTTCCAGATAAGTGGGGAGCCAACCTTTGTAGCCTTAAAAAGTATTACAAACATTGATAACACCAAATATCTGGGCGCCCTGGTCCTTCTGATCAGAGAAACAAATATTTCCTCTGCATTCCGCGACCTTCCGGACAGCTCTTCCAGGGATTTCTATATTACTGATGAAAATGGACAGATACTTTCCTCTTCTTCATCCGGAGGTATTTATAAAGACTTCTCATCCTATACAAAAATCAGTTCAGAGAATTATAAAACCCTGACAGAAACCGACAGGCAGTTTTTTTCCGTAGACGGCACTGACACTCTTTTTATCTGCAAATCCTATCCTGACCTAAACTGGAATGTGATCAACCTGATTCCTCTGGAAAGCCTGACTCTGGATCATATGGTGATCCTGCACAACATTCTTCTGATCAGCATTGTAGTGTTTATTTTATCTGTATTTTTTTCCATATTATGTACAGGTACTGTCACCGCACCTATACAGAAACTTGTGGAAAAAATGAAATCTGCATCTGCCGGAAAGCTGAATATTTCTGCCAGTTACTCTTCAAATGATGAACTTGCAGTTCTCTATAACCAGTTTAACCTTATGATGCAGAAGATCCAGACATTACTTAACGATATCTATGAGGAACAAAATGCCAAACAGAAAATGGAAATACGTCTTTTACAGTCCCAGATCAATCCCCATTTTCTTTATAATACTTTAAACACCATCAAGTCTCTCATAGAAATTGATATGAATGATACCGCAGTAAAAGCAGTGTCTGCCATGTCATCTTTCTACAGAAACTCTCTTTCAAAGGGACAGTTTATCATTCCTCTGCGCCAGGAGCTGCTTCTTACAGAACAGTATCTTTATATCCAGAATCTGCGGTATATGGATTTTGTTGATTACGAGATCATCTATGAGCCGTCCTGGGAGGATCATGGGGCAGAGATACCCAAGCTGACCATACAGCCTGTTGTGGAAAATATTTTTGTCCACGGACTTACCAGCCAGATATGCCATATTCACTTAATTGTTTCTATCAAAAATGGTACCATCTGTATTTCTGTTTCTGATAATGGTTCCGGTATCCCGCCGGAAAAACTTGCCGAACTTAACCGTTCTATCAGAGACTTCAAAACTGCCCGACATTCTTTCGGGCTTCCAAGTATCAACCACAGGATTGCTCTTCTCTACGGTGAGAATTACGGACTTACCATCGAAAGTTCACCTGAAAAGGGAACCACTGTAACCATAGTAATACCTGACAAAAATCTGATCGAGGGGGAAATATAAAGTGAAAACACTTGTAATTATTGACGACGAAGTTTTTTTCAGAAAATCTCTGATCAATTTTCTTGAAAAACAAAACCTTTATAACATTGCAGGGGAAGCTAATAACGGACAGGCCGGAATCCGGCTTATTGAAAATGTTAAACCCGATATTGCCCTTGTGGATATATCCATGCCGGTTATGAGCGGTCTGGATATGATCGCAGCTCTTGGAACAGACTGTCATACCAGGTTCATCCTTTCCACAGGATACGAAGATTTTGACTATGCCAAAAAAGCCATCTCTCTTCAGGTCCGCGGATACCTCCTGAAGCCATTGGATCACCGGGAGCTTATGGAGACACTCCAGAAAGTAAGTGACGAGATCGATCAGGAAAATTCCAGAAACAGTTATGTGAATAATTATTTTCAGTTCCGCGATCTGTATACACGGCAAATGCAGCTTAATTTCTTCCAGAAGGTGATCAGCGGAACAACCATTTCCCCGGATGATCTGGAAAAAATTCCGATTCATAAAACTTCCGATTATCTTACCATTCTTATGGAGATCCACAATGCCAATCCGGAAATATGGGATGAAAAAGGTGATTTTTCTCTGCTCCACACCATCCTGGAAAATATATGCAGGGAAATCTTACAGCCTGTGTGCAAAGAGCTTATTTACATTGACTATTCTCAGATGAGACAGTATATCATCATGGAAAAAAGCTCTGATTTTTCTTTTACCGATCTGGAACAATCCTGTCTCAGACTTGCCGGGATATATGATAATATCGCACAGATTTCCACTTTTTTCTGCTGTGGAACACCTCATGAAGGCGTGGAAGGAATCCGCTATTCCTATGAAGAGGCTCTTTCTGTTTTTCATAACAGAACTGCGTCTTCTTCCGGATTTCTTTATTTCACGCCCCAGTCCCATTCCGGTGATTTTACATTAAAGCCTCTGGTTTATAATGATATCCTGATCTTTCTGCGCCAGCAAAATTCACCGGCTCTCTGTAAATATATTGATGAATATTTCAACGATATCATCACCAAAAAAATCCATATCCGGCAGACCTGGAGTGTAGCTGCTGCTTTTCTTACTGTACTTGACGGTTTTATCACGGAGTGCAGTCAGCGTGAAACGCTTTTTCCTCTTCTGGAAAACGCCCTGAATACTTACCAGAACTGCCAGAGTGCCCTGCAGTTAAAACAACTGCTCCAGTCTACCTGCAAGGCAGTTCTGGATTCTCTTGCTGATGAAAAAAATCCGCGGAAGTCAGCTCTTGTATCCCAGGTTCAGGAATATATCTGTCTGAATTTTAATCAGCCGGATCTTCGTCTTGAAACCATTGCTTCCCATTTTTTTGTCAATCCCCAGCATCTCTCTGCTGTATTCAGTCAGGAATCCGGAGTTACACTTACCTCATATATCAATGTCTGCCGCATGAAAAAAGCCAGACAGTTTCTTCTGGAAGACAGCCCTTCCATTCAAAATGTAGCTTCTTTATGCGGATTTTCTGATTCCGGATATTTCAGCAAATGTTTCCGGAAATATTACGGAATCTCTCCAAAAAACTTTGTATCCCTGACTGAAAAGAACAGTTATCCAGGTTCTATCGGCATATGATCTTCATCTAATTAAAGCGTAACGTTTCACCGCTTCATCTCATTAAAATTACATTTTACTCTAACATATGTTTTATGTAAAATGCAAGTTCTTTTTATTGTGCAATATCCCGGAATGTGTTAAGATAAAACCTGCGACTTTATACAAATAGCAGTTTACCATACTGCAATAATGAGGTGAGTTATGAAAGAAAGAGAAAAACTTGGATCCCGTCTGGGATTCATTCTGATTTCTGCTGGCTGTGCCATCGGAATCGGAAACGTCTGGAAATTCCCTTACATGGCCGGACAGGGCGGTGGCGGCACATTCGTACTGTTTTACCTGATCTTCCTGGCCCTTCTTGGACTTCCTGTTATGACTATGGAGTTTTCTGTTGGACGTGCCAGCCAGAAGAGTCCCGTCAAAGCCTATTACGCACTGGAAAAACCAGGACAGAAATGGCACATCCATGGATATATCACTCTGATCGGATGTTATCTCCTGATGATGTTTTACACCACTGTTACAGGCTGGATGCTGAATTACTTCTATATGACAGCCACCGGTAAATTCCAGGGACTTGATTCCGACGGTGTTGCAGGACAGTTTACCAACATGCTTGGCCAGCCCGTTACTATGGGATTCTGGATGATCGTTGTTGTTATTGCAGGTGTTTTTGTCTGCTCCCGCGGTCTTCAGAACGGCCTTGAAAAAGTTACCAAGGTTATGATGATCTCTCTTCTGGTGATCATGGTTGTTCTTGCCATCAACAGTTTTACCATGGATGGTGCCAAAGAGGGACTGAAATTCTACCTGATCCCGGATTTCGAGCGTATGAAAGAGATCGGTATTATTTCTACCATTACCGGTGCTATGAACCAGGCATTCTTTACTCTCAGCCTTGGTATCGGTGCTATGGCTATCTTCGGAAGCTACATCGGAAAAGATCATGCACTGCTTGGTGAATCCATGAATATTGCGCTTCTGGATACTTTTGTTGCGATCACCTCCGGACTTATTATTTTCCCGGCATGTTTCACATTCAATGTTGACCAGACTTCCGGACCGAGCCTGATCTTCATCACACTGCCGAATATTTTCAACCACATTCCGCTTGGAAGACTGTGGGGAAGCCTGTTCTTCATCTTTATGTCATTTGCAGCTTTCTCTACCATCCTGGCTGTATTTGAAAATATTATTTCCTGCGGTATGGAGCTTACCGGCTGGAGCCGAAAAAAATCCAGTCTTGTAAATGCCATCGCCATCATCCTTCTGTCTCTGCCATGCGTACTTGGATACAATGTATGGTCCTGGGACTGGCTCAAGGTATTCGGCGGCGCAATTCTCGACCTTGAAGATTTTCTGGTAAGCAACATTCTGCTCCCGCTTGGTTCTCTTGTATACCTGCTTTTCTGTGTTTCTAAACGGGGCTGGGGCTGGGAAAACTTCACAGAAGAAGCCAACACCGGAAAAGGCATGAAGATCCAGAAATGGATGCGCGGATACATCACTTATATCCTGCCGCTGATCATTCTGTTTATCTTCTTCTTTGGTCTGTACGATAAGTTTTTTGCATAAAATAAAACACCCCTGACGGATATCGTATGTGATTTACACACGCGATTTCCATCGGGGGTGTTTTTGTTGAGTCAGGCGGATATTCACAGCCTGCATTCTTCCCGATACAAGCAAGTCCCCTCACCGCGTATTGCTTTTCGTAATTGAAGCAGGGAACTTACTTGATTCAGTTAAGAATTTTACCTGCCTAGCAGCTCCAGTACTTCCTCTCTGCTGATCAAAGCCTGGCCGATTCCCTCTCCGCTTAAGATCTCATCAGCCAGTTCCCGTTTTCTTTCCTGAAGAGCCCGGATTCGTTCTTCTATGGTGTCTTTCATAAAGAGGCGGTAGACACTGACAACGTTCTGCTGACCGATGCGGTGGGCACGGTCTGTTGCCTGATTCTGCACGGCAAGATTCCACCAGGGATCGTAGTGGATCACAATATCTGCCGCAGTAAGATTTAAGCCTGTTCCTCCTGCTTTCAGAGAAATGCAGAAAACAGAAGTATCGTCCTCATTAAATGCATGTACCATCTGCGCACGTTTTTCCTTGGAAGTAGCCCCCGTCAGCATATAAAAAGAAACCTTTGCTTTTTTCAGACGGACAGCCAGCACATCCAGCATGGTAGTAAACTGGGAAAACAACAAGAGCTTATGTCCGCCATTCACCGCATTCTGAACCAACTCCATGCACATCTCCAGCTTGGAAGAATTCCCTTTGTATCCTTCATATACCAGTCCCGGATAACAGCAGATCTGCCGCAGCCTCGTGATCTCTGCAAGGATCTGCAGTTTAGAAGTGCGAAACTCCGCATCCGACTGCATCCCAAGCATCAGGCGAAGCCGTTCCGTATGGGCCTCATACAGCTCCTTCTGCTCGCTTTCCAACGGGGAAAACATATCTTTTTCCAGCTTATCCGGAAGATCCTTCAGCACATCCCTCTTCAATCTCCGCAGCACAAAAGGACGGATCATTTTCTGCAGACGCTCCATCGCATCGGAATTGCTGTACTGCACAGCTGGAAGCTCTATTTCCTTGCGGAATTTCTCATAAGAATACAAAAATCCCGGCATCAGAAAATCAAAAATACTCCACAGCTCACTGAGCCTGTTCTCCACCGGTGTACCGGTCAGCGCAAGCCTGAATTCCGACCGGATCTCCTTCACAGCCTTTGCCACCTGAGTTCCGTGATTCTTGATATACTGCGCCTCATCAATGATCTGCACAGCAAAATCCAGGTTCTGATAAGCCTTCAGATCCCGTTTCAGAAGGTCATAGGAAGTGATCAGAACCTCCCGTTCTCCCGCATTTTTGATCAGTGCTTTCCTCTCCTTCACATCACCAATCACAACGGTAGCCGGAAGTCCCGGCGCAAAACGTTCGATCTCGTTCATCCAGTTAAACACCAGCGAAGCAGGCGTTATCACAAGGGCACGTCTGTTTTCTCCCGGCGCAGATTCCTGAAATTCTGACCAGAGAAATGTGATCACCTGGAGGGTTTTTCCAAGTCCCATATCATCTGCCAGGATCCCTCCAAACTGATTATGCTTCAGAGTTTTGATCCAGTAAAAGCCCTCTTTCTGATAGCTCCGGAGGATTTTTTCCTGCTCCCTAGGAATCTGAAATTTATGTTCTTCCATTGTCTGCATGTTCCGGATCAACGCACGAAAGGCATTGTCCTTCTCTACCTTGATCAGATCGCCGCCCTTCAGCTGACTGTCCAGATACATAGCACGATAGGCCGGAACCTGAGTCTTTCCTTTTTTCAGTTCACGATCACTGATCTGCAGTCCATTTTTCAGAGCAGAAAGCTCCCTGAGCTGACCATCGGAAACATCCAGAAAGCTGCCATCCTTCAGGCGAAAATATTTTTTCCTGCGATCGTACCTGGAAAGAATATCAAAAAGCTGCGCCTGATCCATCCCCTCCACATCCAGATCCAAGTTCAGAAGTCCGGCTGACAGAGAAACGCCAAGACGGATGTTTGGCAGCTTTGTCACCCTCATCTGTTTGATGGA
Organism: Blautia sp. MB18-30; assembly: GCF_023669475.1. Taxonomy (NCBI): domain Bacteria; kingdom Bacillati; phylum Bacillota; class Clostridia; order Lachnospirales; family Lachnospiraceae; genus Blautia; species Blautia sp. MB18-30. Next base: position 54,766 of record NZ_JAMOYY010000017.1, read on the forward strand.
CTGGGAAATATAGACAGCTGCAACTTTCTGCATGGCGGGGATCCCTTCAGTAAGAAGCTGGTAGAGCTTTTCTTCGGAAGCTTTCACACTGTCGGGCTTCCCTGAACCTTCCCTGCACAAAGATTCCAGTTCCTCGGCACGACAATCCAATGCCAGCTCCATCCGCTGGTCATCATATCCGTTAAAATATTTTGACAGCAGCGCAAACACACCAAGCTCTCCCGGAATATCCCTGGTGCGGGCAGACACATCTCGGTCAAAAACCGAAAATTTATCCTTCCCGTAAACAGAAAATGCCTTACAGGTGATCCAGTCACGCTCCGGCGCATCCAGATAGATCTCATATGCAGCCTTGTAGCATTCAAGACCTGTTTCTTCCGGGAAATCCCTGAGATCACAGTGAAAAAATTTTTTCAGGGAAGGAAGCAGCTCACGCACAAACGCGGGCACATCCGGTTCATCAATAAAGCCTCGGCCTGCAGGAAGCCGCTCCAGACAGGCAACAAATTCCTCCACTGCTCCAAGCTCCTGCCTGGAAACCAGATATACCTTCGCATTATCAAAATACATATGATACCGTATGCCTGTCACACTGTATACCGGCGCGATCTCAAGAGATAACCCCTGATCCTTCTTCCGGATCATCAGCGTCCTGTCCGGAATTTCTCTGACAGAATGCCATGTTGTCTCCGGATCATTGTTCATTTTGAACTTGAAACTTTTTTCGCCAAGTATAAGAAGCAGATCCTCAAGTTCTTTTCTGTCAACGGTAAGATCCCTCACCTTTTCCACAGCTATATCCTTCAGCTGTTCATATCTGGACATGTAAGTGCCGTGATGATTCTCGACCCATTCCCGGATAAAGGCCAGCACGCTTCTGGATCCTTCTGAAAAGGCTTCATCGGAATGGATAAATTCCAGATTTTTTCCATAAGAAACCTTCTCATTATGATCCAGATTCCACACAAAGGCCAACACATCCTTGAGGATATATTTTTTCTCACAGCCAACGCGGAATTCCACGGTAAAACAATTTCTCACAGAATTAAATTTCAGGCAGGTTTCCAGCTCCACCCTGCCAAAATACGGATCCCCGGAAAACGGAAGCATACGGCTGTATAGCTGGCGATTAAGGAGGCTTTTCAGCTCAACGGTGGTTTTCGTTGCAGGCTGCCCTGGTCCGGATAAAGCAGCCGGAAATGCTGTTCCGCTGAATAACTCTGCCTGCTTCTGTTCCTCATCCTGCTGTCTGCGGATTTCCACACGCTCATAGGCCTTACGGTCTCCATATTCCAGAAGCACTGCCACGCAATGCTTACAGATCCCGGAATAGCTGCGAAAGGCCGGGCAGTCACAGTATGCTTCTTTTATGCGGTCCACTTCTGTATCATACTGAAAGCCTGTATTGTATACATTACGCCCACTTCCCTTCACTGCTGCAGATATTTTATCCACAGCTCCTTCCGACTTAATATCCAGCGACTGAATCCTCTTTCCGGTACGGTAAATATCAAGACCTCTCTGATATGCCGTTGTATTACAAAGTGCCCGTATGGCTGTTCGTTTAAGCATGCATCTTTCCCTTCTTTTCTTATCGCGTTTCTTCCATTATAAAAGGAGACCTGCACTGTGACAAGTCTCCTTATAGTACTCATTGATATCTCATTCCTGATCTGCCTATAGCATTTCCATAAAATCCCGCATCAGGTTCAGCTGCTCTGAAATGAATTGCTGCATCAGACGTTCCCGTCATACGTTGGTACAGATAACTTTCTCAGCAGGCTTTCCTTCTTGCTTCATCCTCTTTCCGCTCTTCTCCGACTTCTGTCATCAGATACGGATCAAGAACCTCTTCCAGCTCTTTCTCAGTCATGATCCCTTGTTCCAGAACAAGTTCCCGGACAGACTTGCCAGTTTTTACTGCAGTTTTTGCGATGGTTGCAGACGCCTTGTAGCCAATATGCGGGCAGAGAGCCGTTGCGATTCCTGCACTGCTTTCCATCAGGTCTTTGCAGTGTTTGCGGTTTGCGGTGATTCCTGTGATGCAGTTTACGATCAATGTATCCACTGCTTTTTCCAGAGTCGTAATGGATTCAAAAAGATTACAAAATACAACCGGCTCAAAAGCATTCAACTCCAGCTGTCCGGCTTCTGCCGCCATGGTAATAGTGGTATCATGTCCTACGATGTGGAAAGCAACCTGGCTTACTACCTCCGGAATGACCGGATTTACCTTACCTGGCATGATGGAAGACCCATTCTGCTTTGCCGGAAGATTGATCTCACCAAATCCGGTTTTCGGGCCGGAAGACATCAGTCGAAGATCGTTGCACATCTTGGAAAGATCCACCGCACAGGTTTTTACTACACCGGATACGGCAACAAAGCCGTCCAGATTTTCTGTTGCGTCAAAAAGATCCTCGGCCTGTTTCAGCGGATAACCTGTAATCTTTTCCAGATTTGGCACGATCTTATAAAAATAAGAATCGGAAACGTTGATAGCAGTTCCCACTGCAGTTCCTCCAAGGTTTACGGTGTACATTTCCCTGTGAGCCTTTTCGATACGTTTCCTGTCTCTGGAAACCATGGACGCATAACCGTGGAACACCTGACCAAGACGGATCGGAACTGCATCCTGAAGCTGTGTACGTCCCATAGTGATCACGTCATCGAACTCCTCTGCCTTTTTTGCAAGCTCCTTCTCAAGTCTTACCAGTGCTTTTTCCAGAGGTGCAAGAAGATCCAGAACGGTAAGCTTACCGGCCGTCGGGATCACATCATTGGTGGACTGCGCCATGTTTACGTGATCATTTGGATGGACCATTTTATAGCTACCCTTCGGACATCCGAGGATCTCACCGGCTCTGTTTGCGATCACCTCATTCATATTCATATTTGCGCTGGTTCCGGCACCACCCTGAATGGCATCTACGATAAATTCCTCAGCCAATTTTCCTGCGATCACTTCATCACAGGCTCTGACAATGGCATCTGCCTTATCCTCCGGAAGAAGCCCTGCATTATTATTAGTGATAGCTGCTGCTTTTTTAATCTGTGCCAGGTTCTTGATAAATACCGGATGAAGCTTTGTACCTGTAATAGGAAAATTCTGTTTTGCCCTTAAAGCCTGAACTCCGTAATAAGCCTCTGCAGGCACTTCCATAGTTCCGATCGAATCTGCTTCCAGTCTTGTTTCTGTTGTCATTTTATCATCCCTCTTCTTTCTTCTGATCCTGTGCACATCTGATTTGCTCCGCCCTCTGATCTCATCTTTTTCAGTCCGACGGATATTCACTGTTTACAAATCATTCTGTTATTTTCATTTTTATCAGCAGCTGTTTTTCTGATGCCTAAGAAGCTAACACTTTCTTTGTGGCTTGTAAATACTTTTAATGGAAAACCATGATTATCCGTATTTTTCAATAGTTTATATTAATCTTTTTAAGAATTTCTTTTATTTTTCTTATTTTTATTAAGTCGTTTCTTGTGTTGTGATAACACACGCAGTATAATCAATACAGAAAAACATATTTTCAATCCACTTCCCTACGCAGCTCTGTACCAGTTACAAATGACATTTTTTCATCGAAAGGAGACATTCTACATGGAACACAAACTCGACAACATCGACCGAAAGATCATCGAAATGCTTCAGAAAAACGCCCGCACCCCGGTAAAGGAAATCGCAAAGGAAGTCTTCCTCTCATCCCCCGCTGTTTCCGCCAGGATCGAACACCTCGAAAAAAACGGGCTGATCACAGGCTACCACGCCCAGATCAACCCGGTATTTCTCGGTTATCATATAAAAGCATTCATCAACCTGGAAGTAGAACCCAACCAAAAAAAAGACTTCTATCCCTTCATCCAGTCCATCCCAAACGTCATCGAATGCAACTGCGTCACCGGCGATTACTCCATGCTCATCGAAGTAGCCTTCCGCTCCACTATGGAACTGGACCACTTCATCAACGAACTCCAGCAGTTCGGCCGCACCAAAACACAGATCGTATTCTCCACCAGCGTAGAACACAGAGATCTGCCGGTGGAGTAACCACCCTCCCCTGCCGCCTTGAAAAACCAGCCCGTGAGGCGTGTGCTGCCTGTCGCCGGACTCTGCAGGAGGGGAGCTGATTCTTGGCTGGCGGAAATCTGCGTTGTTTTTCAAAAGTCCGCTGTCTGAGCGGCTGCAAGACGCGAGTTCGGACTTTTGGAAAACGGTTTTAGCAGAATTCCGGCAGCCTAGAAGCCAGCCCCCGACGAAGCCCCGGCGACAGGCAGCACACGCCTCACGGGCGTCCGTATTTCAACAAAAAAAAGAACAGCAATGAACCTCAAATCCACCACTGCTCTTCACTCATGTCCTAAATCACTTTCCCATCAAAGCAACAATCTTCTCCTTCAGCTCCCGTGCATTCTTCTTCGGATCCTCCGCCTTCATGATCGCAGAAACAACCGCCATACCACTCATACCGGCGCCCTCAAGCACATCCATATTCCCGGCATTCAATCCCCCGATCGCAACCGCCGGAATCGGAACCGCCTCACAGATATCCTTCAACGTAGAAACCTTGGTAAGGATCGTCACAACCTTAGTAGTAGTAGGATAAATCGCCCCCACACCAAGATAATCCGCACCATCCTCATAAGCCTTCACAGCAGCCTCCACCGTCTTGGCAGTAGCCCCCACGATCTTATCCGGTCCCATCAGCTTCCTTGCCACAGCAACCGGAATATCAGAAGCTCCAACATGCACACCAGCCGCATCACAGGCCAGCGCCACATCCACACGATCATCAATGATCAGCGGCACATTGTAACGATCTGTGATCTCCTTCACCTTAAAAGCCTTATCCAGATACTCCCGTCCACCCTTATTCTTCTCGCGAAGCTGGACCAGAGTCACACCACCCTTACAAGCCTCCTCAACCGTACGGAGCAAAGACTCCTCCGTATGATAAGAACTATCCGTCACCAGATACAATGTTACATCCAAATCTTTTCTATCCATCCTAATCTCCTCTTTTTCAGTGCATTTCAATCTTCAACAGATCCAGCAGCTGTCGATCCGAAAGCCCATAGATCTCATCCAGCAGATTTACCTGAAAGCTTCCCGGACCGCGGGAAATCTTCTCCGCTTCCTCGCCGGCGATACCCATAAGTGCAGTACCAAGCACTGCCGCAGCCAGATAATTCCCGGATCTCCCATTTAATTCCATCTCAACGCCAGACCAGACACCTGCCTCTATACTATCCGTCATCTCTTTCGCAATATTATCTTCGCACCCCGGCAAAAACGCCGCAGTCAGTGCACCGACCATACAGCCGGTTCCTGTGATCCCGGACAGCGCCGCACTGCCATTTTGTACCAGAACAACCCGTTCACCATCCGTAACAAAATCCTGTTTCCCGGTAGCCAGCACGATTGCCTGATTATTTCTGGAAAAAGCCTTAAGCACTTCACTGACTCCATCGATATTTTCCTCAGTCAGAGCATCCTCGACACCCGCATCGATTCCGATCGCATGAGACGGCAGCCCGGAAACAGCCAGAAGCTCTGACATATTTCCCTTCAGCACTGCCGGATGACCGATCCTTAAAAGCTCCCTCGCCAGATTCAGCCTGAGATCACTGCAGGCAACCCCTACCAGGTCCAGAAGAACCGGGATCTTATTTTCCATCGCTGTTCTCATAGAACGCTTCATTGACTCGATCCTGGCATCGGTAATATTCCCGAGATTCAGCATCAGCGCACCAGCCGATGCCGTAATATCTGTCACCTCTGCCGGATGCTCCGCCATGATCGGCCTTGCACCTACTGCAAGGACCACGTTGGCACAGTCATGGATCGAGATCGGATTGGTGATGCAATGGATCAGCGGCTTTTCTTCTTTAATTCGCTTTCGCAGTTGTAAAATTCTTTGTCTCATATGTTTTTGAACCCAAAGCTGCCTGGAATTTCACCAGAAGACCTGCTTTACTCAGAGCCTTCAGGAAAATATAGGCAACACATCCTCCCATTGTGGTTGCTGCAAGGAACATCGGCGTATAATAAAATGCTGTCAGTCCGCCTCTTCCCATCAGGAATGCCATCACCGGATAAGAAACCATGGACCCGATGATACCCGTTCCAAAGATCTCACCGATCACCGCGCAGATGATCTTGCCTTTGGAAAGTCTGTAGAACACACCTGAAAGAAATGCGCCAAATACTGCACCGGTCAGTGCAAGTGGCGGGATTCCCATAAACATCATACGGATCACGCCGATCATGGTCGCACAGAGAAGGGAATACCACGGTCCCATCAGAACCGAGCATACGATATTGACAAGATGCGCCGTGGGGCACATTCCCTCAATCCTCAGAATCGGTGAAATAACGACACCGATCGCAACCATCATTGCCAGCATTACCATACGAAGCGTGTGCATCCTTTGTTTTTCCATAGTGTTTTTCCTCCCTGAAATATCAGGCAGAGCCCTGTCAGATCCGGGCAAAAGCTTCCCGTCTGCTGCAGTCTGCCATTAGATTTTGGCGGTCGAAGTTCCCTTACTTCCTCTCACTCCGAAAACACGGATTCCCATCGCTTACATGATCCTTCCGGAAAAATCCTCCGGAATATCACTCTCCTGCCAGACATTAAGGCGCTCCCCTTCCTGCCCGCTCTTTCGCAGAAGCTCCACATGCAGTCTCTGGCACTTTCACATCCCCACATTGTCAGAACATTCCAGTTCCATTCCTGCATCCGAAAAGAGCGCATCCCATGGAAAACTCCACGGAGACACGCTCTCAGATCACAATCCCTCCGTTGGCATTACCCAAATCAGGTACGGTCGAAGATCTATCTTCCTCTCAGCCTGTCACACAAGCTCCCGCTGGCTCTTTTCTTTTCTGTTTTTCAATATAGCACACACCTATCCCGTTGTCAAACCTCCACTGCTTATTGCTCTTTGCACTCCCACCGGAGACGTTACTGTTCACTCCGTTCTCAGCAACACGCTTTCGCGATGCACAGAATTTATGGTAATCGCATAAATTCGCGCGGTATGTCTCGGGTTTTCTGTGACCTTCGCTCACAAAAAACACCTCGCGGAATATTACCAGTGAACAGTAACCCGGAAACTTTCCTAATTCAGTTAAACAATTATTTCGACATAAAAAACTCCCTGCTTCACTACTTTTCATAGTAAAACAGGAAGTATATAAATCTTATTTTGAGATCTCGTCGATCAGACGCAGCTCCTCAGCTGTAAACGGTGCACAGTGGATCGCTTTCACATTATCAAGGATCTGCTGCGGCTTGGAAGCTCCGATCAGAACACTGGTAACTTCCTTATGCTGAAGCAGCCAGCCAAGCGCCATATCAGCCAGCTTCTCTCCACGCTGGGCTGCCAGATCGTTCAGTCTCCGGATCTGATCCAGACGCTCCGGCGTCAGCACACTTTCCTTAAGGAATCTTCCATCTTTGCGGATACGGCTGTCCTCCGGGATCCCGTTCAGGTAACGGTCTGTCAGCTGTCCCTGAGCAAGAGGGCTAAAAGTGATCAGACCTTTTTTCAAAATGCCGGTGGTTCTCTTGAGACCGTTTTCTTCCACAGTTCTGTCAAAAATGGAATACCGGTTCTGGTTGATCACAAAGGGGCATTTCAGATCCTTCAGGATCGCTGCCGCCTGGCTTAAGGTTTTTCCATCATAATTGGAAAGTCCCACATAGAGAGCCTTGCCCTGCTGAACCGCTGTTGCCAGCGCCCCCATAGTCTCCTCAAGCGGAGTCTCAGGATCCATTCTGTGATGGTAAAAAATATCCACATATTCCAGACCCATGCGCTTCAGGCTCTGGTCAAGGCTCGCCAGAAGATACTTGCGGCTGCCCCAGTTTCCATAAGGACCTTCCCACATATCATAGCCTGCCTTTGTTGTGATGATCAGCTCATCACGGTATGGCATCAGTTCTTCTTTCAGGATCTTGCCGAAATTCCGTTCCGCACTTCCATAGGCAGGTCCGTAATTATTGGCAAGGTCAAACTGTGTGATACCATTGTCAAAAGCTGTGAAACACAGCTGCTTCATGTTTTCATAATCAGAAGTATCTCCGAAATTATGCCATAATCCAAGAGACACCTTCGGAAGCATCAGGCCGCTTTCACCGCAGCGGTTGTACTCCATAGTTTCGTAGCGTTCCTTTGCAGGTGTGTACATAAAAAAGACCTCCCATAATGTAGCATGATTTACATTTTCTGTAACTGCTTTTACTATACTTCACCGGCCCTTATTTCGCAAGACGGATCATATTCCAGCTGTGTTTTGCAAAAACTGCTTCCAGTTTTCCGCCGTCCAACTTTGAGCACTCTGCACTGGCTTTTACAGGAACTACATTCTCCGGCTGAGCCTCTGTATTGGCTGCCTGAAGATCGTCATTATTGAGTACAATATGCTCTACGATCTTATATCCCTCAAACTGTCTTAAGTCACAGGAAACTTCCATATCCTCATCCAGACTCTTATTCACTGCAAAGATCGTCAGCGTATCCTTTTCCTCATCCCAGACACACACAGAATCCAGATATGGAGCTTCTCCATAAGTCTTGCTTTCATATATGGGTGTGAGAACCTGTGTATTAAGGACGGTTCCTCTTCCAAACATACTTGTCAGCATATACGGATAAAAGATCGTCTGACGCCATGCGCCTGTATCGGATGTCATGATCGGCGCAATAACATTTACCAGCTGTGCCATGCAGGCGATCTTTACGCGATCTGCATGACGGAGAAGTGTGATCAACATACTTCCCACAAGAAGTGCATCCTCAAAGTTATAAACATCCTCCAGCTGATGGGGCGCCTGTACCCATTTTTCCAGTTTTTTATCCTGTTCATTGCTGTGGTACCATACGTTCCACTCGTCGAAGGAAAGATTGATCTGTTTTTTTCCATGCTTCTTTGCTTTTACAGCATCGCAGATGGAAACCACTCCTGAGATAAAATCATCCATGCCCTTGGAGCTTGCCAGAAAATCGGCAGTGTCTCCCGATGCATTTCCATAGTACTGATGCAGGGAAAGATAATCCACCTGATCGTAAGCCTCGTCAAGAACCGTATACTCCCAGGAGCCAAAGGTAGGCATTTCCAGACTGGAGCTTCCGCATGCAACAGTCTCAACCTCCGGATCCATAAATTTCATCAGGCGGGCAGTCTCTGCTGCAACTCTTCCGTACTCTGCCGCAGTTTTATGTCCCATCTGCCACGGACCGTCCATCTCGTTTCCGAGACACCATAATTTGATATCATGCGGCTGTTCATAGCCGTGAGCTTTACGGAGATCACTGTAATAGGTACCACCCTTAAAGTTACAGTATTCCAAAAGATTTTTCGCATCCTCCGGTCCTCTTGTTCCCAGGTTTACTGCCATCATCACATCGCTGCCGGCTTTTCTGGACCAGTCCACAAACTCATTGAGTCCAAACTGGTTTGTCTCGATGACACCCCAGGCCAGCTCCGGTCTGGACGGACGCTGAGTTTTCGGCCCGACACTATCCTCCCAACGGAATCCGGATACAAAATTTCCGCCCGGATAACGAACGATCGGTACCTGAAGCTCCCTTACCAGTTCCAGAGTATCCTTCCGAAATCCCTGCTCATCAGAAAGGGGGCTGCCTTCCTGATAAATCCCCTCATAAACCGCACGTCCGAGATGTTCTATAAAGGAACCATAGATCCTTTTGTCTGTTTTTCCGGTGAGGAAATATTTGTCCACGATGATCTGCGCTTTTTTCATTGTAAAAATCCTCCTGTAAATTATTATTTTCTGCCTGCCACTGCATTGGACTCTGTTTCCGATTCCGCCATATACAGGCTCTTACGCCTCTGTTCGCTCACACACTCTCAGACAGATCGGAAATCAACCGTTTCTATGTTTCATTTTACCATCCTGTTCTATCCATACCAGTGATTATCTTCCGAAATAATTGACTTTTTTTCCGGTAAGATTTATCGTAAAGACAGTCTTACCAGACGGACGTCCCTCTGTCACTTTACTTTATACTTCCAGACAGAAAGTTCTTTACAATGCCACAGTCGGATTGTCTGATCTACGTAATGAAAGGAGCGCAGCATTTCCATGGATTTCACCTTAAATTTCTGCGAATACAACCGTTCCAACTCCGATTACGACAGGATTTTCCGACCGGAGGGAAGCGGAGATTTTCTTTTTCTTTTATTTAAAACACCAATGAAGGTTTATCTGGGCGGTCAGCTTACTGTCACCCGGGATAATGCCTGCATCTTTTATATTCCGGGAAATCCCCAGCATTATCAGGCTGTGCGAAAATTTCGGAACAGTTATGTCCATTTTTCCTGCGGAGAAAATCTGGCAAAACGGTTCGGACTTCCCTGCAACGAAATTTTTTACCCCAGTGACTGCCAGGAGATCGATCACTGTATCCAGAAGCTGCAGCATGAATATCTGAACAGAGAAGTTTTTTCCCGGGACTACGAGTATGCCCTGCTCTGCCAGCTGATGATCACAGCCTCACGGGAACTCCGCAGTACAGATACAGGCAAGTCTGCAGACTCGGAGCTCTGCAGCCTGTTCCAAAAAATCCGTCTGGAAATGCTTACAAATTACGAAAAGCCATGGACAACAGAAAAGCTCTGCGCCATGGCTAATCTCGAAAAAAGTCAGTTTTATTCCTGTTACCGGAATTTTTTTGACAGTACCCCTCATGCTGACCTGAATCTGCTCCGTCTGGAAAAAGCCAAAAATCTGCTCACCAACGAAGCTCTGCCTGTTCAACAGGTGGCTCTGCTGTGCGGATTTTCAAATCTCTCACACTTCAGCCGGTACTTCCGAAAGAACTGTGGCTGTTCGCCCAGTGAGTGGGCACGCCGCCCCTGACCAAAAGGATATTCACACTCTGCATTCACTGCGCAGGCAACTTGTCTGATCTGATCACCGTGCCGCATTACACTTCTCATAAGCAAACAGTGCCGCACCAAGCGCACCACAAAGCTGTGCCTCATCACAGATATAAAGCTTCGCACCCAGCTTCTCCTCCAGTGCCTGGATGATACCTTTATTTCTGGCAACACCACCGGTCATCATGTATTCCCCCGGATTCTTTTTGCCAAGGCGGGCTGCAAGAGCTCCTACCTTGGAAGCAACAGATACATTCAGACCATGGATGATATCTGCCACGTCCTTATTCTGGGCAACCAGGGAAACTACCTCGGACTCTGCAAATACAGTACACATGCTTGAGATCACTACGTTCTCTTTCCACTCCAGACCACGGGTACTCATCTCCTCCAGGGAAAGTCCAAGAGTACGGGCCATCATTTCCAGGAATCGTCCGGTTCCTGCTGCACATTTATCGTTCATCAGGAAATTTTTTACCGCACCGTTCTCGTCAATGCTGATCGCCTTGATATCCTGACCGCCGATGTCGATAACTGTACGCACATTCGGATTCAGATAATGGGCGCCCTTTGCGTGACAGGTAATCTCTGTGATACTGTCATCACCACTGTCAATATAGGCACGTCCATATCCGGTAGTAACGATACGCACGATATCTTCTTTCCTGATCCCTGCTTTTTCCACGGCCATCTCCAGGCTCTTCTCTGCACTCATCATAGCGCCGCCGCCTGTGGGAATGATCATGGTCGATTTAATTTTTCCGTCTTTATCCAGGATCACAACATCCGTACTTGTGGAACCGCTGTCGATCCCTGCCACATAATAAACTCCTGATTCCATTTTTTTCCTTATCTCCTCGCTGATTCCTTTTGATGGGTCCATATCCTCAGAGCCTTCCAGGGTCTCCGCAAAAGCCTGCACTCTGGTAAGGAGCTGTCCTGCACTCTGGCTTGTAAAATCTGTCTCGATCTTCAGAAGCGGAACCTTGATATCACGCTTGATGCTTGCATACTCAAATCCGTAATAGTCGCAGAATTTAATAGTATGATAAATGATCCCCTTCAGGTTCGGATCCAGATACAGCCGGTTTCTTCGGGTGCTGTTGTTCATACGGAAGCAGGGCATCTGGGAAAGAAGTGCATCCGCATAAGCCAGGAACATGGCATCGTCTTCCATTTTTTCCAGCTCCTCACGGATCACTGCAAGACGTCTTCCACCTGTACAGGTCAGGTTTTCCACATCCATGCGGATATTATCCCGGATCATTTTTTCCAGGATGCCGCTGACACGGACACCCAGAACACCGATATACGGCTGGTTATCCACAGGCTCATGGGAAAAAGCATTCAGAAATCCACTTCTGTCGAAGGTTTTCCCCGAAAATTTCTCATAAGCTTTCTTCAGACGGTGGATGCCCTGGGCAAGCTTCACCTTTTCACAGTCGTTATCCTCATGAGGCATGTCCAGCATGTACAGAAATTTACATTTACCGGTACTTTCCACAATGTCGTACACACGGCGCATGGAATCACAGCAGTTAACAAGAACAAGCTGCTCTACCTTTCCCTCCAGCACTGCCTGGATCACAGATTTTCCGAAGCCGCAGAGATTAGCATGGGCGATCTGGTCCGAAAGCTCAAAATTCTCCGGCATTTCCTCAAGAACCGCACATTCCTCGCCAAAGCCCTTAAACAGCTCCAGCGGTGTATATTTACAGACGTAATGTATCATGACCGTTTTTCCTCCTTACCTTCTGACAGCATTTCCAGATATGCCTGAAGTCGTGTGGATACCTGGCCGTCACTGGAATTGGCCGGGTTACAGCCGTCACCGTCCAGGACCATGGTTGGAAGTCCTGCATTTTCCAGAGAATTTTTGATCAGGCTGGAAGCTCCGATGGTTCCCTTGCAGCCCCAATGCGCAAAAAGGATCCCGCCGTCTGCCTCTGTAAGGTTCGCCAGCTCCTGGGCACGCCGAATTCTCTGCTTCACACTTCCGTTGTAAATGCAGTTGACCATTTTTTCCGCAAGGGCCTCATAAGGATCCGAGGCCTGCATCCGCTGAAAACCGTCTGCAACAAAATCACAGGCACGGATATGCACGTTCTGGCTGTAATTAAATACATCCTTTACCGGCTCCTGCAAAAACGGCATCATATGCATCCACAAAATATGAAGACCTTCCCCCTTTGGTGCCTTCTTCACATCCTCAAGAAGCATTTTTGTGTATTTCAGGGATTCCTCTGAGCCCGCCAGAAGATGGCACATAAAGATCGCATACAGCTCATTTGTCAGGGAAGTCACCGGATCGTGATCCTTTCTGAGGGCAAGCTGGCTGCTGTAATAGGAGGCCGCTTCATTGCTGTTGGCAACTGCACGCTGTACCGACTGCTCGGAGATTTTTTTCCCGCCTACATCCTCCAGGAATTTCTTCAGCTCGCGGAGCTGATCTGCAACATAGCTGATGGAATCCTGATTTTTTTCATAGGGTACGTCAATATAAAAGCCCGGGATCTGATATTTCTGTTTCAGATAAGGAAACGTCATCATGTTTCCATCGCAGGCAAGGTTTGTGTAGATGGTACATTTTGGCTTCGGTACCAATCCTGTCATGGACGCTCCCAGAAAAACTCTGTGATAGGAGCACATGGTTTCCGGAAAGCCTTCTGATTCCGTCTGTGCCAGAAATGCCTGCTCACATCTGGTTCCGGCGATGAAGCAGGACATTGCCTCCACGGAATACGGAGTGATCCCTGCTGCTGTCAGAAGCTCTCCCGGTACAAAAATGCTCACCAGAGCGGTATCGTCCGGTTTTGCAAGGGCTTTGATAATATTCTGCATAACTACACGGGCTACATACTGTCCCGAAGCCGGAAGCTTCCTGTCAGGGAAAAGCTGCAGACGTTTTTCCTGAAGCCGATAGCCAGTGAGAAGAAGTTTTCGTGCTTTTTCCGGGTCCTTGATGGATCTCTCTCCCACCATATCCCCGAATTTTTTTATGATATCCAATCTGTTACCCCCTCCGTCAAGTCAAAAAATCTATTATAAGTCTGTCAAACGCTTACCCGGAATTTTTATTCTCAGACAAAATCCTGTAGCATTATCATCGTCTGGATGGTATAAAGTTTTCACCTGTCAGACCAATATTTTTATTATAAAGATATTTTTTTCAAATGTAAACACGCCAATTTTTACAAATTTGAAGCCTTTTGCACATATCAAAACATCAAAATGCAAATTTTCCCAAAAACTCTCATTCCTTTTCGTGGAAAACCTGCATTTATCTTATCACCTTATTTTCTGCTCTGTTTTTTCCGTTACTCTGTGTCACATCTGATGACGTACCACCTTATATTCATCTCCGGAACGATAATACGGACATTCCTTGTAATCACTGCTCACAAAACGATAATATTCATCCTCATCCAGATTGACATCACAGTAATATTCGTCACACTCTTCATCATATGTATAGTTTGCACAGTATTCGCAGCTGGTTCCCTTCATATTTATTTCTCCTCTCTTTGCAGGAAAGTATTTCTCCCTGCTGTTCTCCTGATTATATAATAAAAAAAGGAAGAATTCCATTACTGAAATCCTCCCTTTTTTATATATCAGAACATTCCGTTCGCAGTCTTATATTTGTAAAGCATCTCCGCATGGTTCTGCTCTTCCACCTGGATATCAGCCAGAAGCTTCCTCACATCACTGTCTTCAAAAGCAAAAACATCCGAGTTGTATTCTCCGGAAATCAGCTTTTCTGTTCCGATACAGTCTGTTGCAAGAAAAGCATCGTGTTCCTTATCCTCTGAGGACATCACCGATGTGTAAGCAGCCTTTGGCTGGTAATCACGGCCGTCACTGTCATTACAGTTTACCTGTGGAACTGTACCGGAAAGCACCTGGCTCAGGGAATCGTAATGCTCCTGCTCTTTTTTCTGAAGAGTCTGAAATAAGCTTTTAAGCTCCGGATCCCTGGCCTGCTGTGCGTATTTTCCGTATTTTTCAATGCAGCTTTTTTCCTGTGTCTGAAGATCCTGGATCACTGTGCGTTCTTTTTCCTTTAATATCATTATGATCATCCTTTCTTTTGATAATAATGATAGTATGGTTTGGAAACGCGATTTTATTCATGTTTTACGCAGTCAGGATCTCCATCAGTGCTCCATAAAGATCCTTGTCCAGCTCCATAGACTGAAGCTCAGATAAAAGAACCGGCAGCTTCTTTCCGGCTGTGATCAGCTGATATAATCTGTCCTTCAGTACAAAACCGATCTCTGCCTGGTTCAGGAAATCAAAGACACGCTCTTTTGTCTGATTGTCTGCCACTTCGCCAGCGAGAATGATCTGCACCTCTGCCGCTGTGTCTGCTTCCACTTCCACACAGATCTTCTGAAGCTTCTCTTCATATTTTACAGTAGCCTCAGTCTCTGCTCCGTTAACCAGAACCTTCACAGTATCTGTTCCTGTTTTCGCAAAATCACAGAACTCCACGGTATAAGCTCTCTTTGCCGGGATCAGCTCTGTTTTTCCCTGTGCGGGATGAATGGTAAACACTCCCTGATCCTTTTCCTTATAATCCATTTCCGTAAATACACAGGCACCATTTTCGTAAGCACAGGTTTCGTTGTCATCCTCATACAATCTGAAGCTTCCGTCAGCACCCGGGAATACCCGGATATTCAGGCTTTCCGGATTCTTTTCCGCCTCTGTTCCACGGATCTCATCGGTCATCACCAGAATACCGCCTGCTTTTGCAAGAACCGGGATACTGTCCAGAGTACGGTACATATCCACCATTCGTCCACCCTCATAGCGCAGACCTGTTTGACACTCCCCACAGCTAAAGCAGGGGGATTCTTGCTTCTCCCACTACTGCATTGGCAAACACCTTACGGTACTGCAATGTCTTACACAGTGTCCACAAGCTATATTTATACTGTTCCCGTATGCCCTACGGTACAGTTTTTATCTTTATGCAGACTGCATCTGCAGTCCTTTTTTCAGAATATTGATACTTGCATTCGTATCCCGGTCATGAACCGCATGGCATTTGGGACACTCCCAGATACGAATGCCCAGATTTTTTATCCGTGGATTTCTGTAGCCACAACAGCTGCAGGTCTGACTGCTCGGATACATCGTTGGTACTCTGTGAATTTCATTTCCATACCAGCCAGCTTTATATTCCAGCATTTCAAAAAATTTTGCCCAGGAAACACTCGCTATCGATTTTGACAGTTTATGATTCCGGATCATCCCCTTAACATTCAGATCTTCAATACAGATGGTTTGGTTTTCACGCACCAGCATCGTTGACTGTTTCTGCAGGAAATCATTCCGCTGATTGGTTACTTTCTCATACACTCTTGCCACCCTGATCCGCTGCTTCTCGCGGTTATGGGAATCTTTTTGTTTT